>JAYTEU010000799.1:0-7469 GCA_043734985.1 Chthonomonadaceae bacterium | reverse complement strand
ATCAGACCGCGCGGAGTTATTTTGCAGACCAATGCCATTTTGGGTCTCCTAAACGGGCACGGAAGATCACTTAGGGACGCTTGCCGGAGTCGTTACCGCGGTCGGCTCCTTGAAGAATTTGACGATCAGGCCGAAGACCTCGTCGGGCAGCATGAGGAGCGGGCTCGTCTCGGTAGACGCTTTCGCCGGAATGTAGAGCATAGCCTTCCGCTCCACGCCGTCGATCTTCCAACTGCGCTCCGTGGGCGCCGCCGCCTCCGACGCATGCGCGGCGAAAACGGCAAGGAATAAGAGAGCTGTTAAGAATACTGTGCGCATGTGCAGGCTCCGGCGGCCAGTCTGAATCACGGATTAATCGGACTACACTGATTTCACGGATACAAGCTGTCGCAGGCGTAACAGCGCTAGCCGTGCAATCCCTTAATCCGTGCCGATCCGTGATTCAGACAAACCGGTTCTACGGCGTGTTCGGCTTCAGTCGGGCCCGGGCGCGCTCCAGGAACGACTGTCGAATGTGGTTAGTGTAATCCTGCTGGAGAGCGGTCAGGTCGCTTTCGGACGCGGCGACTAGGCGGAGAGACACGCTTCCCATCTCGTCGGTGGACTGCTCGCCCCAGCGGACGCGCTTCGGCGGAGAGGTGGGGTTGCGCGGATTGCCGGACGAATTGTCGTATGTGATCCGCGTGTGCAGCTTGGTGCCCTTCGGCAGCGCGACGTAGTCTTGATACATATATTGACCCTGCCAGCTAAAGTCCCAATCGGGGATCCAGAGCATCGTCTTGGTCTTGCCGTCCGGCAGGGTAGCCGTCATCTTCATCTCTTTGGCGAGGTAATGCGCGTGGCCGCTGACGCCGAACGCCCGGATGTCGGTCGGCAGCGTGTAGTCGTCCTCAATGGCGTACTCTTTCGCGCCTGCCGGTATGTCGAGGCCGGTCAATGCCCCGAAGACCGGCGGCATCTGGATTCCGGTGAAATCCTTGTCCGGCGCCTTCGTCGCGAAGTAGAGGCCGATCGTGGACTGCTCCTCCTCCGCCTTGCCGTTAGGATGGAAGTGCGTGGAGAGCAGGAGGTCGGCATCCTTCGGCACGAAGTAAGCCAGTCCATCCGGAAGCGCGACCGGGTTGGCTCCCAGCGCCCATCCGCCCAGACTGCCGGAGTTGGCGCCGGTCTTGCCGCCGTTCAGCAGCGCCAGGCCGGACAGGCCGCCCCCGCCCATACCGCCGCTGAAACCGGGCTGTCCGTCCTGGCCGTCCCGCTTGCGCGCCTGCCCCGAAGTTTCAAAGAAGAAGAGCGAATGGTGGACCACCGAGCGCGCGCCCGGCCGAAAGTCGACGGCGCGTACCCACGTATCCTTCGGAAGGTTGGTGGGCAGCACAAAGGTCCGGTAGATGTCCCGGCCCTCCGCGGGCACCGAAAAGGGCTTCGGCATCTTCACAATGAGGTCGGGCGTTCCAAGCGGCCAGCCGCCGGTCGCTTTCGGTACAGGCGGCATGTCCGTCGCTTTCCCCTCGGGCATTCCGTTCGAGACCCAGTTTTGAAGGGTCGCGATCTGAGCCTCCGAGAGCCGCAGATCGTCCCGGTAGGCGCAGTCGCCCTCCGCCTTCCAGGGAGGCATCACGCGCGACTTCGTCACGGCCGCGATCTCTGGGCCGTGCTTCTTGACGTCGGCGTAGGTCAGCAGCGAGAACGGAGCCGCCTCGCCCGGCCGGTGGCACGAGGCGCATCGGGCAAAAACGATCGGCGCAACGCTCTTGGAGAAAGTGACCGAGGCAGCAGCGTGCCCCGGCCTGGCGGGAGGCCGAGGCGCCGGAACCGCCGCGAGCAGAAGCCCGCCCAGCACAACTGCGCCCGGAACGAGCGCGACATGAGAAACCCGCATGACAAAGAATCTCCTGATCTGGAAAGTTAAGTGGCAACGATGACTTAGTTTACCCGCGCAACGTAAATAATCGCTCGTTCCGCTAATGGACTGTCGTGCTTCGCAAAAGTTCACCGAAGGTGTGTAGACTTCGATACGGATCGGCGCCGGCAGGTAATTGCGATCGGAACGGAGAACGTAAGGGGCGCGGACAAGGCTGCGCAATCGAAACGATCGCCGCGCCTCTCCCACTTCGAACGCTGCGGCCTCGCCCATATCCGGACGTCTAACTCCCATGAAATATCACCGAACGCTCTGCCTAGTCCTGCTCTCGATCGCTCCGGCCACCGGGCTTCTCCTCGCCGCGGGGTGCAGCGCAAATGCTCCCAAACCCGTGACGACGGCCCCGACTGCGCCCGCCCCCGCGGCGACAACCGCGTCCGGCAGCCGGTTTGTCGGAAACGAAGCCTGCGCGGAGTGCCACGCCGCCGAGTTCCGTTCCCACAAGTCCAGCTTTCATGCCCAAACGGCTCGGCAAGTTCAGGATGTAGGCAATATCGTACTCCCGAAGGGCGACCTCCTCGGTTCCAAGTGCAGACTTCAGGCGGAGGGAGAAAGCTTTAGCGTCAGCGTTGGCGGAGCGCTCTTGGGGGCGGAAACCCTGCAATACGGGTTCGGCTCGGGGAAAACGGGCATCACGTTCGTAAGCGTCCTGGACAAAGTCACGCTGTTCGAGATGCGTGCCTCGTATTTCCCCAAGATCGCCCAGTGGTACCTGACGCCGGGCCAGAAGAAGCTCGATGCCGAAGAGCTGGGTTTCGACTATCCGCCGGAGCGTGGCCGCCTCTGCGTAAGCTGCCATACCACAACGCTGCCGGAAAACTCGATCCTACCGGAGCGCAAGTTCCTGGGCGTGGGCTGCGAAGCGTGCCATGGGGCGGGTGGGGACCACATTGCGGCGGTAAAACGGGCGGACACCGCCCATTTGGGCATGGAGAGGCTGGTTCGGGCCGGCGGCGCAAAATTGAACACGCTCTGCGGGCGCTGCCACCGCACCCGGCAGGATGTGATGGTGAGAAGCGCCGGCCTCATCGCGGAGACGCAGCGGTTTCAGACGCTCGGCATCTCGCAGAGCCGCTGCTTTACCGCAAGCAAAGATCAGTTTTCGTGCATGAACTGCCACGACGCCCATTCCAACGCCACGCTCGACATGAAGTACTACGAGAAGGCATGCCTCACGTGCCACGGCCAGGCATCCGCCCCGTTTCCCAAAACGGCCCGGCGAGTGGCGGCAAAGCCCTGCCCCGTCAGCCCGAAAACCGGATGCATTCCCTGCCACATGCCCGCGCGGAAAATCCTCCCAGACGCGGATAGATCGCCCGTCGCCGTAGACCACTTCATCCACATCCCGCCAAAGGGCAGCCGACCCTCGCCCTACCGCGCCATGTAAGCCCATTCTACTAAGACGGGGCTTCGGCTTCCGGCGCGGCGAAGTATATGGCAGTTACGTCCCGCGCGCCATGCTGCACGTGCGAAATCTCGACCTTCGTCGGCCCATCCGGTTTGCCCGTACGGTGCAGGTCCACCCACAAGAGCGGCTGCTTCAGGAAGCGCGCGCCTACCAACAGACCGAGGAGTTGCCGAAAGCTTTCGGGGTGCGCGATCGTGTCGTAATCGAGCACGCTCGGGCGCGTTTAAGTCATCATCGCGCCAGTCTGCGTGCAAAATCCCCGTCGCACCCAGTGCAGGAATACTCGCCCTCGAAGCATAATCCTTCCCCATGAACCGTCCCACGATTTCCGCCGCAGAGGATCCGCCCATGCCATCCACAGATCCCCCCGGGGTCTAGACAATCCCCACCCGCTCTCGCGCTGCAAGACGGAGCTGATCTGGGAGGGCAAGTACGACGAGTACGGTGTCGTCGACATCGCCGATCGGCGGGTCTATGTCCATCGCCGTCCAACGCCTTCAGGCTATCTCGAAGCGATTGCGTATGAAGCCGATGAGTAGGTGGCGACACTCACCTGCCCCGAAGAGACGGTACAGGTGGCGAATCTGCTGCCCCCGACCTCGATTTAGAATTGTACGCTGCGACTTCACTGAGGACGCAAAATGGCAGAAGCGCTCGATCCCTCGTTCGCTGAAGTCGTCGCCATGCTTCAGAGTGCGCGCCAGCGAGTCTATCGGACGGCCAACACGCTTCTTATCGACCTATATTGGCAGGTTGGCGAATACATTACGCACAAAGTCGAACATGGCGGATGGGGCAAGTCCGTCGTTCAGCAGCTTGCCGACTAACTGGAGCAGCAGCAGTTGGGCCTGCGCGGCTTCTCTGCCAGCAGTCTCTGGCGGATGAAGCAGTTTTATGAGACCTATCGCTCCGCCGATCCAATTCTCGCAACATTGTTGCGAGAATTATCGTGGTCGCACAATGTGCGAATACTTGGAAGATGCAAGTCGACCATTGAGCGTGAGTTCTACTTGAAACTCACGGTTAAGGAGCGATGGACGATCCGGGATCTTGAGCGGCAACTCAACGGAGCATTGTTCGAACGGGTCGCGCTTTCAGCGCCGAAAGTGTCTACGGCGCTGGCTGAGATTTACCCCGATGCCACCACCATTTTTCGGGACAGCTACCTTGTCGAGTTCCTTGAACTGTCCCAATCCCACACCGAGGCGGATCTTCAGCATACACTGGTTTCGAAGCTGCGGGCGTTTCTTCTGGAGTTGGGGCGAGATTTCACATTTGTGGGAGAAAACTATCTACTGCAGGTCGGCAACCGTGACTTTCGGAAGGCGCATGAGCGGCCATCGATCGGAGTATTACCGCGCGCCTCCAAGGATAACGAGGTCGTGGAGTGCGCCGGGCACATGTCCGCTGGTCGCCCTGATTACGCGCTACCTAGCCGAAACGGACGAGTAGATACCGCAGTTGGGGCGAAGTTGGCAAATCTCATGTTCTATGCACACTTTAAGGGAACAAAGCACTAATCAGCCTGGCAATTCCACGCACCATGGTGATATTCACACCGGGAGGCAAGATCATTTGAATGTCGGGGTGGGAACCGCTATTGCGTAATTCACGAAGGTTGTGCCAATATTCTTCCTCATCGGGCTGAATGATGCCCCTATCGGCAAGTTTCTTGATCGTGGCATAGAATGTTTGTTTTTCAACGTAAAGTCCCATCTCGATGCACTTGAACTTCACCGCCGTTTCTGCCACCCGAGACACCTGCTCCATTCCGAGCGTGTATAGCGAGTGGTAAAACCAGCCATAACAAAGCGCAGCTTTCGCCGTCTCAAACAGCCGTATTACCTCGACAGGGACAGTTAGGCTGAGCTCTATGTCCATGAACAACGCCGCCCAGTCGTTGTCGTCCATCGTGCGGATACCATCTTCGTAAATACCGCAGTACATGGCCGAGGCTTTGTCCGGCTCTCGCCAGTTTTTCAGCGTCAGCTTTTTGATACCATGTTCAGTTTCCACGTTGTTCTCCTAACGATTTATTGGCCGATCATTTTATGACAGACGCGCTGGCGGCTTAGTTGCACCGGTCAGATTGTTGACAGTAGCGGTGCGTGCTGATAGAATGTCTCGGTAACCGTTAGGCGCGTCGGAGGTTGAAAGCCCTATGCGAGTACATCAGCCACTCAAAATTACGTGTATGCCCTTCGGCGTCGCATATAAGAATCTGTCAACTAAGATGCCTCGCAGACCATGGGCGCAACTGCGGGAGAGAGCCTTGCAGTGGTACGGCAACCAATGCGGTATTTGTCGCTCTCAGTCGGAACGGCTAAGTTTACACGAGAATTGGGAGTTTTTCTGGCATCAAGAGTTTACGTTCAGCGTGAGTGAGTGGCACGATTACGCCGCCCGGAGAGGCTGGGAACTCTTTGCAGGTCGCGATAAACGCTATGGGAGTTTGCAGATTCACCCTGTGTCGCTGTCACGGCGAGAGGAGGAACGCCTACCCGAACTCATGGAAAGCGACTTCGCGCCGTATATAGACAACTACATATTCCGCTTTGCCGAGGAAGAGGAATTACGTCCCTACCAAGTTCTTGATGTGCTAGTGATGGTCTGCCCGCACTGCCACAGCATTAAGAACTTGGACCAAGTGTGCCGCTTGGCGGAGCAGGGCAGGTTCGACATCGAACCGGTTTTGCAACACTATATGGTCGTGGACAAAGTTTCGAGGGAGAAGGCACTCATGCAATGGGACGACGCTCGCAATGGGGCCAAGCACGACATCATATGGAAGGGCGAACTTATCGAGTGGACGCAGTGGGTGCAGAACCACGACACAGATGGTAAGGAAATTGAACCGTACACTCCGCTAGATGAGTGGATTGCATACATCCAAGCGAACGGCGTGACAGCAGTTAGTCCTCATCTTTTCCTGAAAGTACCGGGTCGCCGGAAGTCATCGCGGCAGGCGACAATTCTAGGAACTACGAACGTTAAGGAAATTTGCGGGCGAAACCGTGATAACGGTGAACAACCGAAACTGCTTGACATTGAGGAATTAGCCTGGAAATCCATGGTGGAATCTTGGTGGAAGAAATACGGCGTTCAACCTCAATCCGCGCAGAACCTATTCGAAATTGCGTTCGGGCATACGTTCATATCCGGGATGTTGAACAACAGCCAGTCCATCGAAGGTTGCCTCTCACGACTGGCTATGTTCAACGGGAATGCGGATAAGCACCGGTCGGAACTAGGACGTGTGCTTACATTGCGTGAGGGACAGAGGGTTGGCTGTTACATGATCTGTCTGAATAAAGGCAATAAGAAGCGCCCAAATCGATATTGGCTCAACAAAACATAGACGCTTCCAAATATGCTACCTGGCACAATATTGTTAGCTCTGCGTAGAGTCCGTGTCAGTCGTTTTTGACAGAGGAGGTCGGTTTATGATGCCTGCCAGTACGCTGTTCCAATTCTCTCAGCATTGCCGAGAGAATTGCAGTAGGCGCATAACCCTTCGTTACCGAGCAAATGTAAGCAGTTCCTAAACATGATCTACATGGCTTACGAACGCCACCTCTGCTACTATGGTATCAGTACGTGGATCATCGAGCGGACCAAATACTCAAGAAAGGGAGCGTTTAAGTGTCTATGCTTCACATCGAACTGGATGAGGATACAGAACGCCGGTTGAGGAACATTAGCCGGAAGGATGGCGGGGAGATTGAAGAGGTTGCGTCTCGCCTTCTTGCGCAGGCTGCCCGTTCCGCCCGTCCAGCCCACGAAATTGCGGAGGCAGAGCTTCTTCAGAAGATCAATGAAGGCTGGTCTGCGGAGCGCTGGGGGATTTATCAATCCTTGGTGGCGAAACGCCGGGCGGAGACGCTGACCGAGGCTGAGTATGCGCAGCTTGCTGCACTGACCAACGAGAGAGAAGTAGCCCACGCACGACGAATACAGTATTTAGTTGAACTGGCAAAACTCCGCGGCACAACCCTGGATGCGGTGATGGATGCCCTGGGTGTTCGTCCGCCCGGCTATGTCTGAAAAGCATGTCCCGGAGCGAGCTAGGCAAAAAGTCATCGACCGCGCGCGAGGTTGTTGCGAATACTGTCGAAGCCAGATGCACTACTCCCCGGACCC
>JAYTEU010000798.1:0-6790 GCA_043734985.1 Chthonomonadaceae bacterium | reverse complement strand
AACAAACTCCCGGCAACCGAGCCGAAACGTATCGCGCTGACCGATCTTACCTCCGGGTTCGTCTTCCCGCAGATGGAGGTACGCGACACAGTCGAAGAGATGGTAAAAACGAGCCTGCGCGAAAAGTACTCGCCTGATGTTCTCGACCAGGCGCTGACGCCGTGGGAATTCGCATCGCTAGGCGCTTTGATGGGCGGACCAGGCGGCCTGGGCAGTGGGGGCGGCTTCGGAGGACCTGGGGGCGGAGGACCTGGAGGCGGCGCCCCCCCCGACCCGGGCAAAGCGATCCAGGCGATCCAGGACATGGACCCGAGAATGGGTCAGCGCATGATGCTGCTGGGCCAGCGGATGCTGAAGCAGTTCTCGGGCGGCGGAGCGGACCCGAACGCGCCTGCCGCGCCTCCGGTAGCGCCGGAAGTACGGGCGGCGATCAATAAGGACGCGGCGGCTATCCGAAAGAGCCTGGAGACCGATCCGGAAGGCTATCTCACCCAGGCGCCCGGGAATCAGATGCTTGAAGCGCTGCGCCCACTCGCCAAGCGGCTGTTCCTGAGCCCACGCTTGAAAGAGGCGCTGACGACACGCGCCGCGCGATAGTCAGTGAGTTCCGGTTCGACTGCTGCGGTCGTGAATTTGCGAACAATGGAAATGCAGGGGTCGGGGGTAGAGAGTTATTGCGAAACTCTCTACCCGATCATTGGTCCCGCACGGCGCATGAGGCGGATCGCGGAATTGGCAGGATAAGCGTTACCTGTCCGCCGCCCTCCGCCTGGTTCCCGAACCGCACGGCGCCCGCCAGATCCCACTTCACCAGACTATCGATCAGCTCGATGCCTGTGTTCGCGGCCGTGGCATGGTCGAAGGTCGGCGCAAACCAGGCAATACTCGATCTCACAGTTCCTATTTCCTTGAACCACCATTCTCCAAGCCGCTCGGCAGTGCGCCGTATCCTCGACGTGGAGCCCATTCAGCCGGCCCCAGCCTTTTGCCTCGGCAGGAGTCATCTCGGTGTGCTCGTGCCGGCGCCGGTTGAAGGCTTCCCTCATTCCGTCGGGATTGCCCGCCCAGGCGATCTGCGGCATCGTGGCCGCCATGAGGCGGCACCGCTTGGTTTGCCGGAACTCTACGGCAATAGTCTCTGCATGACTTAACTGTATTCCATCCGAATCACAGGGTGTTTCCCCCGTGCGTGTACTTTCCATAACCGTTCCTTCTAACGCTGACCGGGCAATGAATATCGGCATAACACCTTAATTCGCAACCGTACAAACCGGAATTCAGGGCGCGCCGAACTCCGGCGCAAATCATTTCTGCCTCCACAAAAGGAGGAGGCGCGCGGCAATACGGTTAACCTTGTGCGTGCTGCGCAGTGGATGTGCGGCATGGCTTGAACTTCGATGAGGAGGATCTGAACTTGATTGGCGGCGGCCTTGTTGCGATGCTTGTATTGGTGGTATACACCCTTGTTACCGGTAAGTTGACACTGACCAAGACGCGTGTAGTGTACGGCACCCCCGCCCGTGCCGCGGTTCTGCTGGGCCTGGTACCTCTAATGCTGGTATGCGCCTATGCCATTCGCCTCGGCGGAATCGCTAACCAGCCGAACGGGTTATGGATGTTCCTTGGCGCGCTTACGGTGTCGGTCGTGGTTATCTATGCCGTCGGATGGTCATTCGGAGGCAGCCCGAGCGGGTAACACTGTGCCTCGTCCACGAAGGCCGGGTGCCCTCGTAATGAACACATCGTCATGCGTCTACTGTTCATTCAGCTTAGGATCGAGCCCGCCCGATGGGATGCTCTGGGCGATCGTCTTGTCAATAGCCGAGCATTTCAATCCCACGGGCTCCACCGTCGCCAATCGCGTGCGAAACGAATCAGTATGAAGATTCGTCTTGACGAGAGTAAGCCCGGAAGCTATAATCCGAATATCAGGATTGAAGTCCGAGCGTCCGAATTTGCGTCCATATCACCTTTCCGGTCTCGTAAGGCGCGTTGGTTGTGCGGGCAGAGAATGAAAACAAATCGACAGCCGCGTCAGCGGTAGCAGGAGAGAAGCATGGCGGCATTGACGCTGGCAACGGAGGTCTACCGGGATCGTGTTTTGGGCGCGTGGATCGGAAAAAGCGTCGGCGTGACGCTGGGCCAGCCGGTTCGCGGCCAGTTGACGCCCGCCTTCCTGAATTTCTACAATCCCGTTCCAGGCCAGCCGTCTCCGAGCGTAGCCCTTGACTTCCAGGTCGTATGGCTCTCGGCGCTCGAGCAGGCAGGCGCGGAGATCGATTCCGACGCGCTCAAACAGTCGTGGCTCGAAAAGCTGGACTACATACAGGACGAATTCGGATATGCCGCGCTGAACATGCGGCGCGGCCTGCCCTCGCCCGCTTGCGGCGCTCACTCGAACTGGTTTCGGCATGGCACAGGCGCCGTGATGCGCGCGGACATCTGGGCGATGGTTGCTCCCGGCAATCCCCAGGCGGCCGCGGCGCTAGCGTACCACGATGCCGTTCTCGATCATAGCGAGGAGGGAGTATGGGCGGCGATGTTCCTGGCTGCAGTCGGCAGCGCCGCGTTCTTCATACAGGAGATGCTTCCACTACTAACCATCGGCCTTGCAATGATCCCGCGGACCTGCCGAACGGCGCGAGCCGTCAAAACGGCGATTGCGGCGGGGCAGCGCGGCGCAAGCTGGCTGGAGGCGCGCGAGAACGTTCAGCACGAGGTCGGCGATAAGAACTTTACGGACGCTCCACAGAACCTGGGATTTCTATCGATTGGACTGCTCTATGGGGCGCAGGACTTTGGAAGCGCGCTCTGTTCCGCCATAAACTGCGGCTACGACTCCGAGATGGTGGGAGCCGCCCTGGGTGCGCTGCTTGGAATAATGCGAGGCGCGAGCGGCCTTCCCGCCGACTGGACGCGGCCCATCGGCGACATCCTGATTCCGGGACCGGGCGCGCGCGACGTGCAGGGCGTCCTTTCGCTCGCCAATCTTGCCGATCGTACGGCCGCAATCGGGCGACAGATATCACTGGTCAAGTGCCCGGAGATCGAGATAACCGATGCGCCCGCGCCCACTCCGCTCGCCGTGCAGGCCGCGTTTGCTCCACCGCCCGCGCCCGTCGCTACTGCTGTCGAACAACCCGCGCCACTGGCTTTTATCGAGTTCAATGCCCCACCTCCGGCCGGTTCAGAGCCTCAGCCCGAAACGCCGCAGCCGAGCGCTTTAGACGCTTCGTCCGTCACTATTGCAGCCGACTTTGCAGCGGCTGCCGACGCCGGGGTCTCATCCACGCAGGAGTCGGCGGTTGTCATCCAGCCCCCGGTCTATGCGCCTCCTTCGCCGCCCACGCCCGCGCCACCAGCGGCGTTCCTGCCACAGCCTGTCAGCGAGGAGCCGGTCGCGCTGATCGAGACCGCCGCTCCGACCACGCCTTTGGCGGTCAATCCGGCCGGACCGCTGGCGCCCGATCCGATGAGCGCGATCGCCTGGGCGGACAGCGGGCTCGTCAAGCCGCTCCTGGTCACGCCGACCAATGCGTTCGTCGGACACGCGGGTCCCTACGAGTTCCAGCTTGACACGGGGGAGAACCCGGCTATCGGGTTCAACCAGGTCAAAACCCTGGCGATTACCGTCTTCAATCGTGGCGAGGATGCCTTTAGCGGGCGCCTATCCCTGCTGGCGCCTCCGGGCTGGCAGGTTGCCGCGCCTTCAGGGTTCGGGCAGCGCCAGTACATCGCGGCCCACAGCGGAACGCTTCACGCGGAGTTTCGGCTCCAGGCGCCGGAAGGGCAGGCGCGGATCGATATCGCAAACTCCATCGCGATCCGACTGACGCCCGACTCCGGACAGTCTCCCTCCGAGGTTCAGTTCGTCCTTATGGGCGCGGGCTGCTGGTGGACAGTCGGCACGTTTGCCAACTTCGACGGCGAGGGCTTCGATCGCTCCTATATGCCGGAGGACCGGCCGGGCCTTCATGAGAACTATGTGGCGCGAAACCTTCAGAGCGTTCGCTGGGAGAAGCGAGTCTTCCCGGAAAGCGTACTGGACTTAGAACCGCTCTTCCGTGGATCTTCCGGGGTCTGCTATGGTCAGACGATTTTGCGGAGCGCGCTCAATCGGGAGGCGCGCCTGACGTGCAGCAGTAACAACGGCGTCAAGGTATGGATGCACGGAGCGCTGGTTCTGCGCAGGCACCAGCGGACCACGTTCCGCCCCACCCTGAACGAAGAGAACTGGACGGCAGACGTGAGCCTGCGCGAGGGCGACAATCCCGTGATGGTGAAGTGGGTGCGCGGCGCAGAGCCTTACCAGTTCAGCCTCACTGTCAGCGACCGGCAGGGCCGCGCTCTCCCCGATATCGGAAACACCTGGTGGTAGGCCCGGGTCGGCGGTGCGATCGGAGAGTGAGATCGGTCAGGCGCGCTTGACGCAGAGGATCACGAGCGACTCTTCGGGCTTATGGCCTTCCAGTTCGGCCCCGGCGAGGGCGTGCATCTGATCCCTCGTAGTTCCGCCGGACAGGTCGAGAAGGCGGCTTCCGCAGAGCAGGTACGTTTCAGGGAGCACGGCGCCGGAGTCTCCGTAGCAGGTCGTCTGCTGAAGCATTCGGTCGAGCGTTCCGGACCAGGTGGCGACGGTGGCCGAAGCGGTTTCCGCCTCATCCCTCGCCAGACAGATCACCCCTTCCGCGTTCAGAACGCGATGCCTCCGGCGCGTCCGCTTCCACAGGAATCGCTTCTCCTCGACGATGCCCTCATAGACATACCAACGTCCCGCATGCGCGACCAGCCTGGCGGCAGCGCCTCCAAGGTCCTGTGAAGCACGAGTCCGTAGCTCCGGCTCGCTCTGGTCGTGCAGGTTCAGGTCGTGCGCGTGCATTTCGGTCGCGCCGGTAGCGACGGCCCGCACCAGGTTACGCGCCGAGTCCACTTCTACGATAACGCTCACGGTGGAAGCATCGGCGCCGGACCTTACCGCTGCCTCCTCCGCCTCCTTCTTGATCGACACCAGGTCGTCCGGCGTTGGAGTAACGATCGTCCGCTCGACGACTTCGCGTACCATCGCCAGCGCTACACCGATCGGCGAGATCACCTCATGACTGCGCGCAAGGCGCCCCGCCATACCGAGCGTTTCCGCGAGGAACGGCGCCAGCGCGGCGGATCCGCCGCCTCCGCCGACAAGCGTTGCGCTCGCTCTATCCAAGCCATATTGGCCGAGAAGCGACTCTATCACCGGGACGATTTTTCGCGCCGCCGCCGCCAGCACGGAGCGCGCGGCCTCTTCAACCGATGTGTTTAGCTTCGCAGCCAGGGGAGCGAACGCAAGCCGCGCCGATTCCGGATCACCGAACGCATAATCTCCTTGCTTCGCATAGCCCAGCAGGTTCGCCGCGCAGGCCGTCGTCAGTGCGAATCGCTTGCCATCGCTGTTCCGCACGCATACGTAATCCGCCGGGTCCCCTTCCATCGGCGCGAACTGCTCCAGCGTAAGCCCGCCCAGTTCCGCCGGGTCACTATAGACCGAGTAGGACAGCCCAGCGATATGCGCGCTGCGCGGTCCTACTTCGCCCACCCTGGCCTGACGGCTGTCGAGCCGAATCATGGAGCCGCCTGCCACGCCAACAGTGCGAACGTCCAGCGAGGAGACATAGGTCTTGTGCCCACCGACCTCCGCGTAATCGACCATTACGCGCCCGTCGCGAATTGCGCTCAGATCCGTGCTGGTGCCGCCGATCTCCAGAAAAATGCCGCGCGAGATCTTCTCGTAGAGCAGCGCCCCCGCTACACCGGCGGCTGGGCCGGAGAGCACTGTCAGGATGGGGCGGCGGCGCATCTCGTCCACTGTCATTACGCCGCCATCGCACCGCATTACCATCAGCGGCGCGGTGATGCCTGTCGCCTTCACGGAGGCCGCGGTTCGGTCGGCGGTCTCCACCATCCGCGGCAGGATCGAAGCGTTGACGACAGCCGTCCGGGTCCGCATGCGCAGTCCGTAGAGCTTGGTCAACTCGTGCGTGCCGACTGCCGGAAATCCTGCGACTCGCGCGCCTTCCATGATCTCCAGCTCCAGAGTGGGATCGTCCACGGAGAACGGCGCGGCCGCCACGATGACCCGGACGTCCTGGGCGCGCAGTTCCGCAAGGGCCGATTGGAGACCGGCGGGCAGCGCGTCGGATCTGAGAAATCGCGTACTGCTGCTGAGAAACCGGCCCGGCGCGAGTTCGACATCCTCGATCGCCGTCTCGGAGCGAGCTCGCATCCCCTCGACCCCGGACCCTGTCGCGATGATCCCGACCTTTGCGACGTCGCCCTCCAGCAGCGCATTCGTGGCCTGCGTGGTGCCGTGGGCGATGAAGCGGACTTCGCCGGGAGAGATGCAGTGGCCGTCCATGAGTTGGCGCAGCGCGTGGACGATCCCCAGTGCCACTCCCTCCGGCGCGGAGTGCGTGGTCGGCGTCTTCGCCTGGCCGAGTAGCGCGTGCGTGCGGTCGTCGAGTGCAACGGCGTCGGTGAAGGTTCCACCGACGTCGATCCCAATTCGTACCATGCGCATCAGTGCGATACTCCGCGCTTACTCAGGAGGGTGGGGATTAGAGGTTTGCGCACAGAGCGCGCGGTTGAAGCCTTCAAAATGCTCCGCATATTATTGCGTGGCTCCGCGCTTCTTTAGCAGGTTCGCTACATCGGTGGGTGGATCGGATGCCATTTAGTCTCCTCGTCAGCGCTAAATCGATGAAATTTCGGGCCAACCCGACGCCACGCAAGGTCCAATTGGAACATGCAGCCGCAT
>JAYTEU010000797.1:0-3789 GCA_043734985.1 Chthonomonadaceae bacterium | reverse complement strand
AAATGGAACGATCACCGTCGCCGCGCCCATCGGCGGCATTGTTACCGAGCGCACGATGAGTGTCGGCGAGGCGGTGGAGCGTACGAATTCGCTCCTGGTGATCGAAAACCTGAACACCGTCACGGTCAATGCGAGCGTGCCCGAGCAGCAGGTAGCGCGCATACGAATTGGGCAGTCTGTGGAAGTGACGGTCGCCGCGTATCCAAAACTACAGTTTCCCGGAACGGTCCAGAGCATTGCCGGAAGGGTAGACGAAAAGACGCGAGCGCTGCCCGTGCGCTGCCTTGTGGAGAACCGCCAGAGCCTGCTTCGGCCGGAGATGTTCGCAAAGGTGACGCTGGGAGTGGGATCGCGCGTGAACGTGCTGGCAGTACCCGTTCCGGCGCTGGAAGAAGATGGCGCCGATCGGTTCGTTTACGTTGAGGAGAGCAGCGGCAAGTATAAACGGCGCAAGGTTGACGTAGGCCAGATAGCAAATACCATCGCAGAGATCATAGGCGGGTTGAAACCAGGCGAGCGGGTAGTCACGGAAGGCGTGTTTATTTTGAAAAGCGAACGCCAGAAAGACACACTTAAGGAGGAGTAAGCAATGCTGGATAAGATTCTCAATTTCAGTCTGACGCAGCGCTTCCTCGTGATTGTCGGGGCGTTACTGCTGGCAGGTGCAGGCATCGTATCGTGGAACAGCCTGACGCTGGATGCCGTGCCGGACATTACGCCCAATCAGGTTACAATTAATACGCCGACGCCAGGCATGGGTCCTGCTGAAGTGGAGCGGCAGGTTACGTTTCCACTCGAAACAGCAATGAGCGGAATTCCTGGTGTCGAGCAAGTGCGGTCACTGAGTTTATATGGGCTTTCGCAGGTGGTGGTCACCTTCGATGACACAGTAAATGTTTACTTCGCGCGTCAGTTAGTGAACGAGCGACTTGGAGCGGTACGAGAACAGCTGCCCGTGACCGTTCCCGCGCCGCAACTAGGCCCTGTCACAACAGGATTAGGCGAAATCTACCAGTATGCCGTTGAGAGCGATTCGCGAAGCCCAATGGACTTGCGGACGCTACAAGAGTGGGTTATAAAGCCACGGCTCCGCACTGTGCCGGGTGTCGCCGAAATCAACACATCGGGTGGATACGAAAAGCAGTACGAAGTAAGCATAGACCCCGCGAGATTGCTGTCGCGCGGGCTCTCCATTCAGCAAGTAATTGGAGCTGTCGAGAAAAACAATGCCAATATCGGCGGCGGCTACATCGAGCGCAACGGCGAGCAGACCACAATCCGAAGCGTTGGGCAGGTGACTTCGCTGGAAGACGTATCCAGCATTGTTGTGAGTGCCGCTCATGGAACGCCGATCCTCCTCCGAGATATCGCCGACGTGCGATTCGGCAGCCCACTGCGAACTGGATTCAGCACAAAGGACGGTAAGGAAGCGGTCGTCGGTACAGCCTTGATGCTGCAAGGCGCGAATGGGAGAACGGTGGCTCAAGCCGTTGACACCCGACTGCGCGTCCTGCGCGAGCAGTTGCCACCTGATGTTCGGGTCACGCCGGTTTACAACCGCGCCGATCTCGTTGGCGAAACCGTCCATACCGTAGAAAAGAGCCTGGTCGAAGGCGGCCTGCTCGTGATCGTGGTGCTTGTACTGCTGCTCGGTAACGTCCGAGGCGCGGTCATCGTCGCGATAGCGATCCCACTTTCCATGCTATTTGCCATCACAAACATGAACCGCTTCGGTATCTCCGGTAACCTGATGTCGCTCGGAGCCATTGACTTCGGCCTGATCGTAGATGGGGCAGTCGTTATGGTCGAACACACCATCCGACGATTGGCCGAGCAACGAGAACATCTGGGCCGAACGCTGACTCGCGAGGAAGTCCGGCAGAACGTCTGGGCGTCGGCCCGCGATGTTGCCAAACCCGTCACGTTCGCCGTCAGCATCATTACGGTTGTTTACGTGCCGATTCTGGCGCTGGAAGGCACCGAAGGCAAGATGTTCAAGCCGATGGCGTTCACTGTCGTGTTCGCACTGGTTGGAGCGCTCGTTCTGACGCTGACTTTGATCCCGGCTCTATGCAGCCTGTTGTTGTCCGGCGACACCCGCGAGGGGCGCAACCCGATCATGGAGTTCCTGAGCCGCATTTACCGCCCAGTCCTGAACTTTGCGCTCGATCGTCGTCTGGTAGTCGCCGGCAGCGCGGTCGGAATTCTCGTTGTGGCGGGCTTGCTGATGGGGCGACTGGGCAGCGAGTTCATTCCGCAGTTAGATGAGGGTGCATTCGCCATACAGCCGACGCGGCTTCGCACGGTCGGTACCTCGGAAAGCGTGAAACTGCTGATCGCAATGGAGCGCAAAATCCACGAAGTCCCTGAAGTCACGACAGTTTTCGGGCGGGCAGGAACCGCGGAGGTTGCCAACGACCCGATGCCGATGAGCAACGGCGACGAGTTCATCATGCTAAAGCCGCGCAGCCAGTGGCGGCCAGGCCTGACGAAAGAGAAACTGCTGGAAGAAATCGAGGCAAAGGCGAACGAGATTCCCGGACAGGGATACAGTTTCTCACAACCCATTCAGATGCGCTTTGATGAGCTTGTTTCCGGCGTCAAGTCCGACATCGGCATCAAAGTCTTCGGTGAAGATATGGGGACACTCAAGCGTAAGGCAGACGAAATAGCCGCTGTGCTGGGCAAAGTTCCGGGAGCCGCCGATGTGAACGTGGAACAGGTTCAGGACATTCCCGTTCTGGAAATTCAGATTGACCGTCAGGCTATCGCGCGCGTTGGCGTCAATGCCTCTGACATTCAAGATTGGGTGGGAACGGCGTTAGGAGGCCGGGTAGTCGGGCAGGTTATCGAAGGTGACAAACGCTTCGACCTGACTATCCGCCTGCCGGAGTCAATCCGCAATGATGTCGAGCAATTGAAAACTCTGCCTATTGCCACGCCAGACGGTGGGGCAGTACCGCTTTCCAGCCTTACTCAGATCAAAACGGTTCCGGCTCCCGCGCAGATCAGCCGGGAAGCAGGCAAACGTCGCGTCATCGTGCAGTGCAATGTTCGGGGTGTTGATCTGGGGGCTTTTGTCCAGTCGGCACAAACTGCTATCAAGCGTGACGTGAAGTTAGGGGAAGGCTACTATTTGCAATGGGGCGGGCAGTTTGAGAACCTCCAGCGCGCAAAGGCCCGGCTTATGCTTGTGGTTCCGATCGCGCTGAGCCTGATCTTCCTTCTCCTGTTCTCCACGTTCGGCTCTCTCAAACAGGCGACGCTTATCTTCACGGGCGTGCCATTAGCGGTAACCGGAGGCATAATCGCGCTCTGGATGCGCGGGCTGCCCTTCTCGATCTCGGCGGGCGTCGGATTCATCGCGCTCTCCGGCGTGGCGGTTCTGAACGGCGTCGTCATGGTGTCGGCCATCAACCATCTGCGGGACCAGGGAAAGGACATCTACTTCGCCGTGCGCGACGGCGCGCTGGAGCGCCTGCGGCCGGTCCTGATGACCGCGCTCGTCGCGGCCCTCGGTTTCATACCTATGGCGCTCAATACAGGCATCGGCGCGGAGGTGCAGCGCCCGCTCGCGACCGTTGTCATTGGCGGGATCATCTCTTCGACCCTGCTCACACTGGTGGTGCTGCCGACCCTTTACAACTGGTTTGAAAAGAACAAGCCAACGGACGTGGAGGTGTAATTGCCATGAAAGAGATCAAAGCCATCATCCAGCCGTTCATGCTGGACGTCGTTCTGGAGGCGCTGCACGGTATCGAAGGTCTGCCCGGCATAACGCTTTCGGAA
>JAYTEU010000796.1:0-5557 GCA_043734985.1 Chthonomonadaceae bacterium | reverse complement strand
TTGATGAGAAACGTGGAAGCCCGATCGAAATACTGCCGCATGACCGATGCGGAAGGCTCTTCGATCCCGACCTCTTCAATGGCAGCGCACATATGAGTGAGCCAGGCGTCTCGCTCCGCCTGGCCGATGTGGAATCGCACGTGCCGCATCTTCAGTCGTGGATGTCCGTTCTGATCGCTGTAATCCGTCGGGCCGCCGAAGAACTGCGCTAGAAAGGCGGCCAGGGTATCGACTGGGCTGCTAAGGCTTCGCCGATCGCTCGTCGCGCCCGCGTGATTCAGCGCTTTCCCGTGTCCCCACAAATCCTTCGGGTACATCGGCCTCAGCAGCGTATCGGATTCCACACGCCGATAGAACGCCTCTGTCAGCTTCTGAAATGTCTCCCGTCCCCCAACGATCTCGTATAGTGAATGTCCCGACGCTGCTTTGGCCATATCGCTCTCCCAACTACTGCCGCTGACCCTAAGCAAATGTTCATAGAGCGTCCCCCGGCCCACAATCCTGGGGGAGAAGTGTCACCTTGCTCCGACCGGTCCCCCCAGAATTGGGGGTTAGGGGGCGAACACAGTGCTTTTTGCGCACTCTCAGAGTCCGCCAATCACTCTGAAATATCGCGCCCTCGGTCAGGCCACGATCACAATTTCACGTGCTCCCGAATACGCTTCACAGCCTCCACAAGTCGTTCTCCGTTCTTGTCGCCCATAACGGTAAGCGACATTCGGACATATCCCTCGCCGTACTCCCCGTAACCTACGCCGGGAATGACCAGAACTCCGGCATCTTCTAGGAGCAGTTTTGAGAACGACATCGCGGTATGGCCTGCGGGAACACGTGCCCAAACATAGAGCGTGGCATCCGGTGTTTTGACGTTCCAGCCCAGACCGTTCAAGCCGTCGCACAAAATATCGCGGCGTCGTCGGTACAGGTCCAGCGTCGCCTGGTTGTCGCCATGCAGCAAGGCGTGCGCGGCCGCGAGCGACACTGCCGGGAATTGCTTGCTGTCCAAGTTCGACTTCAGCTTGTTCAAGGTCGCAATCGCTTCGGAGCTGCCGACCGCAAACCCGATCCGCCAGCCTGTCATATTGAAGGATTTCGAGAGCGAGTGCAGCTCGATCGAAATCTCCTTGGCCCCGGGAACCTGGAGCACGGAGCTCGGGCGGTGCGCGGCATCAAAGTAGACCTCCGAGTACGCGGCATCGTTCACAAGCAGGATGTTATGCTCGCGGCAGAAGGCCACGGCATCGGCATAAAATGAAAGCGGGGCTGTTGCGCCCGTCGGATTGTTGGGATAGTTGAGCCACATCAGCTTTGCGCGCTTTGCAATATCGGTAGGAATCGCGGTCAGGTCCGGGAGGAAGCCATTCTTCTCCAGCAGCGGCATGGAAAACGTTTCGCCGCCTGCCATGAGCGTATTGACTTTGTAGACCGTATAGGCCGGATCGGGAACCAGAGAAATGTCGCCTGCTTCGATGTAAGCCCAGGCCAGGTGAGACAGACCCTCCTTGCTGCCGATCAGAAGCATCGCCTCCGTCGCGGGGTCAATCGTCACATCGAAGCGGCGCTGGAACCACGTGCCGACCGCCTCCAGAAAGGGCGTCCAGCCGGCGTTCGATTCGTCATACCGATGCGTTTCAGGATTTTTCGCGGCTCTCGTCAGCGCCTCGATAATCGGCTCTGGCGTGGGCTGGTCGGGGTCGCCGATGCCCAGGTCGACCAGGTCGCGGCCCTCGGCGATAGCCTTTCGCTTCAGCGCGGCGATCTCTCCAAACAGGTAGGGTGGAATCTTCTCCAGACGGCTGGCGCGGGAAATCACGGGGGTGGGGTCCTCCTCCAAAGCGGGTTAGTTGTATCTATTATACCCGTCGCGATAGATTGTACAGTTCGAGCGCAGGCTCGGCAGGCCTCCTACTTTCTCCACAAGGTGGCGCTGGAAGGCTCGATTGTAAAGAAATAGGCGATGTAGCCGAAGCCCGCCTAGCGCCACGGCGGCGGCTAGCCACAGCCGCTCTCGCTTCGGATCAGCCGGCGAAACGCTGTTTGCATTTACTGCCGACCACACACATGCGGTCGCCATCGCCCAGGCCTCATTATTCACCATGGCGGCCACATAGACTACCGTCGGATGCGCTGCTACTATCCACGTCGCAACGTTGGCACTGTCGCGTGGGAGTAAAGTCACGGCAATGCGGTTTGTCAGCCAGACGGTCACAACCAGTCCGGCGGCGCATAGGATACGAATCAGGTAGAGGCTCAGGACAGGATTTCTTCCGGCAGCTAGGTACACAAGCGCCGCGGGAAGATAGAAGAGGGGAGGGTGCTGCCCCTGCCAGGTCGCGCCGCTCGCAATGTCGGCGAACTCGCCGACGGGGATGATCGGAAGATGGCCCTGCGCCAGTGCGGCGGCATAGGCCAAGTGCCCCAACTCATCCGGACCGGAGTAGGCGGGAAGGCACAGCGCGCACGCCGCCGCCAGGATCGCAGCGACGGCGACGGGCCATAGGGGAAAGGGCGCTTGCTCTTGCTGGCAGTCTACTCCCGCATTCGCCATCGGTTCACTCATCGCAAAGAGGCCTCCGTCGGCATGAAAGCGACTAACCACCGGCGTAAAGGTCGCCTCCATAGCTCGTTTGTTCGATGTACATGCCGAATTCCACAGAGCAGCGCGGAAGTCCTCGTTTGGACGTCGATCGTAGTATATGCCGTTCAAATGGGATCGCTTCGGGAAGGTCGACTTGCATTGAAGGAATGGCGCCCTTTGCAGGCGGTTGGATCGGCACGATTGGGCAGGTCAAAGTCGGTTTTAAGTCGAACAAAACGGGTGGTATTCCAACCTACATAAGAGTGGACACAAAGGTCAAAACCATGACACTGAAAATCGCAATCGTAGGGACCGGCAAAGTGGCCCGCAAACAATACATCCCGTTTCTATCCGGCATCGCCGACGTGAGTATGGGCTACTACAACCGCACAACGTCGGTCGCGGAAGAGATCGCTCGTGAGTTCAACGGCACGGCGCTTGTCTCGCTGGAAGAGGTGGCGGAATGGAGGCCGGATTCTGTGCTCGTGCTCACGTCGGAAACGTGTCGGGATGAGGTTGGAACAGCGCTGATCGAGCTCGGTGCTCCTCGGCTCTTTTTCGAGAAACCGCTAGTAGCCAGAGAGGGCCAAGCGCACGTGACCGAGGACGACTTTGAGCGCGGCCGCACGATGATCCACCTTGCGGCTGCGGCAGGCTGCCGGACGGCGATGGTCTTCAACTACCGCTTCTTCGATCATACGCAGTGCGCCCGGAAGCTCATCGAGGAGCGCGATCTCGGCCGCGTCGTGGGAGTATACGGCGCGGCGCACTATGCCTGTTGGAGCCACTGCATCGACCTTATCTTGAATCTGGCCGGTGAGGTCGTCGAATTGACGGCCGCAAGCGGCGAGAGCGTGCGACCGGGACACGACGCCGTGGACGTCACTGCCGCATTCCGCCTCGCGGGAGGGGGAGCGGGTACGATCCTTGGGACGTGCGGATGGAGCTTTAAGCATCCGCTCTACGATTTGACGTTCCTTTTCGAGCGCGGCCGAATTCGGATACAGGATCTCGACGGGCCACTCGACGTGATCTCCGGAGATGCGGGAATTCAGGAACGGATCGCGCCTGGTGCGGATCATAATCGGTGGGCAAGCTACGACCGGTCGTTCCAGCGATCGCTTGCAGCGTATCTGTCCTCGCTGCGAGCCGGCACGGAGCCGCCGGTTGCGGGAATCGAAGGCTTGCGTGAACTTCAATTCGAGGCGTCGCTCAAGCGCTCGCTCGCGCAGAGACGCGTGGTCCGCGTTCAGGAGGAGTTCCCACTATGAGAATCGCCAGGCTTTCCGGTCATTCGGAGGTACGGATCGAAGAGGCCCCTATCCCCGTTGCCGAGCCAGGGTTTGTCACCGTGAAGACGGTTGTTTCGGCCATTTGTGGAAGCGAGATGCACCGCTACCGAGGGGATGGGATCGCGTCCGGCAACTCGGGCCACGAGGCGGCGGGCATCGTGAGCGCCGTCGGCGACGGCGTCGACTCCCTTCGGGTTGGCGATCGCGTGGCTGCATCCGCGGTGGTGGGGTGTGGGACATGCGACTATTGTCTGAAGGGGCAGTACACCTGGTGTCCGAGTTTCACCGTCTATTCAAGCATGCATGCCGAATACTTCACTTTGCCTGCGCGCGGCTGCAACACATTGCCCGACGATGTGCCCTGGAACGTCGGCGTGCTGATTGGCGGCGATGGGTTCGGCGTGCCCTACCACACCTCCAGGAAGATCATGCGCGAAGGCATCCGCACGGTGGCGGTGTTCGGCCTTGGCCCGATTGGCCTGGGCAGCGTGATTTTGCAGAGTTACCTGGGGCGGCGCGTCATCGGAGTCGATCGCGCGCCTCGGCGATTGGAGCTTGCTTCGCTCCTCGGAGCCTCGGAGACAATCCTGGCGGACGGCGCACGTGATATCCCGGCGGCTATCCGTGCTCTCACGGATGGCGGCGCGGACGTCTGTATCGAGGCCGCGGGGTCGCCGGTGACTGCAAAACAGTGCTTTGCCGCAGTACGCACCGGCGGCCACGTTATCTTCAACGGCGAACAGCCTGCTGTGGAACTGTCGCCAAGCAACGACTTCATCCGGCGGGACATCACGGCGACCGGTTCGTGGTTCTTTCACTTCAGCGAGTTTCCCGAAATGGTCGCCCTCTGGCGACAAGGCGTCCCGGTGGAGAAGCTAATCACGCATACGATGCCGCTTGACCGGATCGGCGATGCCTACCGAGTGATGGAGGGCGAATCGGGCAAAGTCTTGATCGACTACGGTGTCGCAATAAAATAGCAAGCATGAAATACAGGAACCGATACTGCGGCAAGTAAGCGTCACTATTGGCAGCACGACTATCCTCAAGACATCTTGTCGGCGAACAACTACAGCAGGAATTCTGTAACCATTCAACGGATCTATCCTCTGACTAAACCGTGAAGTATAATAAGATTCACGTTGTGCGTTGGATTCTGGTCGCGGCGGGTCTTATTGACTCTATGCACGTCTGGGCGTTCGGCGCACCAGCAGGAGGCATCTAACATAATGATCGAACTGTTCCGGCTAAAGCGCTCCCGATCGACGGCGCTATGGGTGGGCGCGGGCTTGTGCACCGCGCTGGTAGGCGCCGCCGCCGCCGGGCCTCCAAGTGCGCCGGCCCCGGTGCGGCTTCGGTACAATCGCGATGTGCGGCCGATCCTGGCCGATAACTGCTTCGCCTGCCACGGCCCGGATTCTGCCGCGCGCAAGGCGGGCCTCAGGCTCGACAAGTTTGCCGATGCCGCCATGGATCGCGGCGGACATGCGGCTATTGTCAAAGGTAAGCCCGCCGCCAGCGAACTGATCCGCCGAGTCACGGGGCAGGGGCCGATCATGCCGCCCGCTGCCGGACACAAGCGCCTTACGCCACTGCAGATTGCGGTTTTGAAGCGCTGGATCGCGGAGGGCGCGGAGTATGAGCTCCACTGGGCCTATCAGCCTCCGGTCCGGCCCGCGCTTCCGGC
>JAYTEU010000795.1:0-3833 GCA_043734985.1 Chthonomonadaceae bacterium | reverse complement strand
CAGGCTGTAAAGAAACAGCGCGACAATCGCGGGCAAGGCGCCGATGCCGAAGATCGGGATCATCAGGGCGAGCAGGGCGAGTGACGGAATGGTCTGTATGACTCCGGCGGTTCCTAGAATTAACTGAGACAGCCAGCCCGGACGGCTTGCTACAATACCTAACGGTATGCTTACAATGATTGCGGCGATGAGCGACGTCAGTACGAGGAATAGGTGCTGGTACGTCAGCCTCGGAAGCTCGGCAATTAATCGCGTGTTTTGCGATTGCTGAACCGCCGGCTTCTCCTTGAAGTAGGTCAGGGCAGCCTGTGTGTAGTCCTTGGACTTTTCCGCCTGGCCATTCAGGGCGATCATTTGGTTTTCGTCGATCGTGCCCTGAAGCTTGCGCACCGCCTCGACTGCCTGCGTCGGCGTGTCTAAACGATAAAGAAAGACGGCTTTGTACTGCGGAAAGTAGTGCAGGTCGTCTTCGAGGACCTTCAGGCGGTACTCCCCTATCTTGGCGTCGGTGGTGTAGCACTCTTTCAAGTCGATCTGGCCGCTTGTGAGCGCGGTGTATCCCAGCCCGTGCTCGATCCCGCGCACCTCCTTGAAACCCAGCCCGTACTTCGACAGTAAGGGCTTCCAGCCGTCCTGCCTGCCGAGGAACTCTGGGGTCGGGCCGGCGCGGAGATCTGGATGGCTCTTCAGGTCGCTTATCTTCTTGATCCCGAGCTTGTCGGCTACGTCCCCGCGCATTACCAACGAATAGCCATCGTTGAAGCCCAGGTCGTCGGTCATGCCGATGCCCTGCTTCTTCAGCGACTCGCGCATGGCTTCGGCTGTCATCCCGCCCTTAACCTTCAGGATCTCCTCGCTAATCGTGCCGGTGTATTCCGGGTACATCGCGATGTCGCCGTGCAGCAGCGCCTGCCATACGATGACGGTCCCGCCCAGGCCCTGGCGATGCTCCACCCGCACGCCGCTATCGTGAAGGATCTTTTTGGCTATCTCGCCCAGCACGTAGGACTCGGTAAACTTCTTCGAGCCAACCACGACGGACTTTGATTTGCACCCGGTCAGCACGGGCAGCAGGCATACTAAAAGAGCGGTCAGTGCTAGGAACTGGGGGCGGGATTGTCTCGCGCAAAACAACCCATCGGGCGAGCCCGATCCTGGGCGCAATGAACAGCAGACGCCTGGCGATATGTTCATTACGAGACGCAGAGGCGCAGAGAGACACAAAGAAGGGAGAGTCTTACACAACGCTAAGAATCTTCTCATAGCTGTACGAGGCTCCTCTGGGCGTTGAGAAACTCGGTGACGTACGGGGCGGCAGGGCGCTCCCGGAGGTCGTCGAGGGAGCCGGTCTGGACGACTGCGCCGTCGCGCATTAGGACTATCGTGTCGCCCAGGTAGCCGGCTTCGCCCATGTCATGCGTGACGAGAATTACGGTCTGACCGAGGCTGCGGAAGATGTCCTTGAGATCGGTCTGCAGGCCGGCGCGCACCATCGGGTCGAGAGCGCCAAGCGGTTCGTCGAGTAGGAGCACGTCGGGGCGAAGCATGAGGCCGCGCATGAGGCTGACGCGCTGGCGCTGCCCGCCGGAGAGCTCTACGGGATAGCGGGCGAGGCCCTGAGAAGGGAAGCGCGTCAGCTCACACAGCTCTTCGAGGCGAGGAGCGATTGCTTCCGGCTGCAAACCCAGGTGCCGCGCCATCAGGGTGACGTTCTGCTCCGCCGTCAGGTGGGGGAACAGCCCACCGTCTTGAATGACGTAGCCCATTCGGCGTCGGATGTCCTGGAGGGAATCGGGTGTTATGGGCTGCCCGTCAAAGAGAACGGTCCCCGATGAAGGCTCGATCAGCCCGACGATCAGCCTTAGCAGCGTGGATTTCCCGCACCCGCTCGGCCCGATCAACACGGTCGTCTTGCCCGGCACGATAGTCAGGTCGATCGGCTGGACGGCCACAGCAGCGCCGTAGCGCTTGGTCACTGCGCGGAGTTGAATCATTGGGCGAAGCCTCTGCAGAAAGGGCGAAGGGCAAAGGGTGTTCGGTGTAAAATCGTCATCGGGCGCACCTCATTCCCAGGAAGCCTTGCCGGTAAGTGGGGACGTACCAGTTTCGGAAGGTTGAGCGTAATATGCGGCGGTCCGTGGCCCACGATCCGCCGCGGCAGACGTAGTGCTTGCCGTCCATATGCTCCAATGAGTATCCGTCGTAGGGGAACGGCTGGAAGCCAGGGTACGGTAGGAATGGGGACGACGTCCATTCCCAGACGCCACCGGCCATGCCATAGAGGCCCATTGCGTTCGGCTTTCCGTGAGTTCTAACGCTCTTTGGCTTCCAGTCGCGCAGCTCGCAATCGGCTGCGGCGGCGCCTGTGGGATCCTCGCCCCAGGGAAATCGGCGCGAGCGGCCAAGCTCGGGATCATGCGTGGCGGCGAACTCCCATTCGGCCTCCGTTGGAAGGCGCTTGCCTGCCCAGCGCGCGTAGGCATCGGCCTCGTACCAGCTCAGGGCGGTGACCGGCTCGTCCAGTTCCAGGCTGCGAATTCCATCGGCGGAATAGTAGCGCCAGTCTCCGTCGAAAGAGAGCCAGTATTCAGGATGCGCAACGCGCTCACGCTGCAGCCATGCGAATCCTTCGGGAGCCCAGAAGTCGCTGCAATCGTACCCGCCCGCGCCGATAAATCGGAGCCAATCGCCGACGGTCACCGGGCGTGCGTCCATCTCGAAGTTAGCGACATCCACGCTATGGGCGCGCTTCTCGTTGTCGTAACCGTGCAGGTCGTCCGATCCCATCTGGAAGGCTCCGCCTGGGATCGAGATCATGGGGGCGGTATTAGGTTCCACTCCCACCGAACAGGGATCAGAAATCCGATCCAGGCTGGCCGGGTCGATAAACGACCCGGCAGATTGGCCTGCGCACCCAGAGAGTACCGGGCGTCCTCCGGACGCGAATGCGATCACCGTCCCCTTTGTGTTGGAAGCGGTACTTAGGTAAGTATACAACGTAGTTGCGGCGCTACTCGGACGCTCGGCTGCCTCCTGCTTTCTAATTAGCTGAAGGAGTTCGGCTATGGTCTCTTGGTGCTGGCACTCGTGCTGGAGGGCGAACTCCCAGGCGTATCCATCGGCAAGCAGCGGATTTGCGCTCTCGATATCGGCGGCGTGAAGCGCTTCGAGAGTTGCTTCTCGGGTCGCGCAGAGGTAATCGGTCACTTCTGAGCGAGTGGGCAGATGTACACGGTTGTCCTTCGGGTTCTCGGGGATATTGGCGAAGAGGAAGCAGAGGCGTTCGTCGCGGGGAACGCGCCCGAGGGTCCGGCTGCAAGACCAATACTCTTCCGTCATGCCGATGTGGCCGAAGTGCCAGCCAATCGGGCTGTAGAAGTCGTGGACGCGTTCGTTCCAGAAGCGATCCGGCACCTGGCCCAGCAGCCGCAGGGTTTTGGCGCGAACCCGTGCCAGTTCAGCGGCTATCCTGCCCTTGCGAATCGCGACGTCCATCATGCTTCGGACGGCGTTTCCGGGCCGACGAGCAGGAGCGCGAACCACTCCGCATCGTCGGTCCATCTGCGGCGCACCGAAAGGCCCGCCGCGTGGCACAGGGATGAAAATGCACCGAGGGAGTACTTGTGGCTATTCTCCGTGTGAATGATCTCCCCCTGATGAAATTGAAAGCTCATCTCGACCGCGCTGACATAGGCGTGGTGAGAACGATTGCAGACCAGGTGCATCTCGATCCGCGATTCCGCTTCGACAAAAGGCGCCGAGTGCGTAAACGCGTCCACTTGAATGTTTGCGCCCAGCTCACGATTAATGCGCGTCAGCAGGTTCTTATTGAA
>JAYTEU010000794.1:0-5759 GCA_043734985.1 Chthonomonadaceae bacterium | reverse complement strand
TCGATCTGGCGAGAGTCCGGTGAGCTGAGCAGCGCGTAAGAGGTGAGAAGGTCGATTCCACGCGAGGCGTGCTCCTCCCGCTCATCCACCGCCTGTCCGAGCGCGGCGGAGACGAATTTCTGCGCGTCTCGCTTCCCGCCGGTGATGTAGCTGTCGAGGAACTCTTCCGTCATCGCGAAGACCGGAAGGATGGCTCCGCCCGTGCGCTGCGCCGCCTGCTGCCACCAGGCCAGCTCCTGGTAGGCTGCGGCGCGCTGCTTGAGCGAGAACTTGGCGATTCGCTCCAGCTCGTCGAAGAGGATGACCACGCCATGGCAGCCTGCGGCGCGGTACAGCTGCGCGAGCAGGCGAATGCGCTGATGGGCCAACTCCGGAGACTTGCGGCTTCCCTGCATCCGGCCGAGATCGTAAGCGGCCGCCTGCCCGATCTCCTTGAGTCGGCCCTTCAGGATCGTCTTAGGGAGCACTTTGCCTTCAATGTCTTCGAGAAGCTGCGCGCGGAACGATTCGTCTGCCCGAAATTCGGCATAGAGGTGCAGAACCGCATTGAAGGAGTCCTGAAGGCCCGCGGTTCGCGCCCACTCCCGAACGCCCGCATATTCCGGCGACGCCGTGCTGAAGTCCGCAAACAGGGCGCGAAGCGCCTTGCCGGTTCGCCCCGGCGCGCGCGAGCTCTCCACGATCGCCTTGAGCACGCCGTGCGCATTCCCCAGCGGCATCTCCGGGCTCACGACAACATAACTGGTTACGCAGTTCATCCGCTCCGCGAGTGTCTGGAGGTATTCGAGGAGATGGGTCTTGCCCGCGCCGAAGTTCGCCGCGATTACCAGTGGGGCGACGCTCTTGCCCTCGACGAGCGAGTCCAAATCCTCCTGGAATCGGAGCTTTATCTCGAACTGCGTGGTGCCGAGCTGCGCGACGGCATAGCGGCTCGGCACGCCCGAGCGCAGGGATTCTATGGCGCGGCGGGCGGCTACTGCCTCCGGGTTCATAGGCTATCTCCAAGGTGCGCGAGCGCCGCGCAGGGATTGGCGCGTGTCGCATCGTGGACCTCCAGGCCGATTCGGGTTTGAAGCGCGTCGTAGTCGAAATAGGAGCGTTTGACGGCCGGGTTGAACTCCTTGTGCTCGTAAAATAGAGGGCTGGTGAGAATGACGAGCAGGAAGTTCTCCAGCCAATCGATCTCGTCGATGAACCGCCGAATGAGCGTCAGCATCTGCATATAGGCTGCGTCGCTGTAGTATACGGCCGGTTCGTTTTCCGCCTCCGCCACAATCGCCGCGATCTCCTCCTGGGTCGCGCCGCGCTGGACCGCCTCACGCATTCGCTTGTTCTGCTGCTGCATCTTCGCGGCCGGGGGCATTCGCTTGTATTCGTAGGGCCGAAAATCCAGCGTTACCACCAGCCCGGAGTGGCCCGTTTTCGGAAGCCAATGGCAGAACGAGGCGAGCAGGTAGCGCGCGTTGGCCTGCTGGACACGTTCGTGGATGCCCACCTTCTTCAGCGCGGCCGCTGCCCCCGGCACGGTCCGGCCCGCGAACCACGCGAGAAGCACCTCTTCGACGGTTGGCGACAAGGCGTCCGGGATCAGTTGGGCGCGGCCCAGCGCGGTGACCGCCGCCCGAAACTCGACCGAAAGGCCATGATCGCGAAGCTGAGGGGTGGCAAACTCCGCCTGGTATTGATTGAGGAGATCTCCCGGCTCGCGCTCGTTGTCCATCGCGATCCCATCGAGATCCTTTAGCGCCCGGTTTTCCGCGAGGTAGATGCCGCGGTTCTGCAGAAACTGCTTCGCCTGCTCGGCCGCCCATGCTTTCCAATCCACGCCCTTCGTTATGGCAAAGAAGAGCTTGTCGATCCGGTGAAAATCGGGGCGCTTGCCCTGGGCATCCGGCAGGCCGGAATCGAGATCGGCCACATAGTACCCATCTCGCCGCGCCGAATCCAGCACCGAGGCGCGCGCAGCCTCCAGCGTTTCCGGCGCTCCGCTGATGACGCGGACCGCGGAACCGCCCGCCCTTATGAACTCGGTCAGATACTCGTCCCGCAGCGTCTTTAGCCAGAGATCGGGGGCCAGCAGGAGACGTTCGCCGTACAGATTGTCAGTAGTCATGGCCTTCCTTCAACGCCTTCCTTTAACGCTTTCCTTCAACGCCTTCCTTCAACAACCACAAAGTCCAGCCGCTGACCGCACCCTGCCGTTGCTATCTCGACTCACTGAAGCGAAAACCGTGATAGCGAAGTGGGCGGCCGTCCTCCGCGATGACGGTGAGGATTTCGATCGGCTTCGCGCTCGCGGAGGGCGTTATCCATTCTATCTTCCTCCCCGCACGGGTGAACATGAGTTCGGAGCGGTGCAGAGCGTAGACATCCTGCGCGAATTTCGCGAGCGGGTTTTCGCGCTTCCAGCCGGGCGTCAGACTCCACATGTCGTAGACTTCCTTAAACCGTAGAAACACCGGATTGGCGCCGGACTGACGGGTCCATACCGCGGATAGGCTCTCCATGAACTCCGCTGAGTTCGCGCTTCCGGTCCGTTCGCGGAGCCGCTTCAGTTCCGCCGCCACGGCGCTCGGCCGAAGGTGCGGCCAGTTCTGACGCCCGATCAGCAATGTGCCGCGTCCCGGCTGCGCGCGGACGACCACGGGAGACGAGACGAGCGTGTCGTTCTCTTCCGCGACTCGCAGGCTGAAGGGCTCGGCGGAGCTGGTGGTGATGACATCCCTGCGCCACTGATCCCCGGCCAGGTATTGGCGCACATCGAGACTAAAGCCCGACGCCGCGCTCAATGCCGGCTCCGCCAGCGCCGGCGCTAATTGCGCTGCCTGGCCGGACGCCTTCTGCCGGTCGTTGAATTGGCCGGTCTTACAGGCTTTCTTCCACGCTTTCAGCGCGCTCACATACCGCCCCGCGTCTTTCAGCAGCCGGTCAACCCTCTCCTCGTCCGCCTGCCATTCCAGTTCGAACTCCAAATCGGCTTCTCCTTTCGAAATACGGCCTTCGCCTCCGCACCGGCCCCAGTGTCCCGATGAACACATAATCCTATTCTACGAACACATCATAAACGGGAACGCGCAGGTCCGGAAACACCACGGACTGTACATCCTGGCCTTGCACATAAGTTGCAGCGGGAAAAAGCTTTCGGCCGTTAATTACCAATACCTCGACTATTTCACCGACCGGGCGCACGACCCAGCACTCCTGTACGCCGATCGACGCATAGTCTGCGATCTTCCCGGCGAACGCCTTTTTTCGGTCGCTATCAGAAATGATCTCCACAACCAGTTCCGGCGCGAAGTCGAGCGGTCCACGAATCGCGCGAACATTATGCGCCCTATATACTGCTAAGGAAATCGCGATCATGTCCGGTTGGCGCACGCGCAGCGGCGCCTTACGAATTAGCACGTCGACCGGCGCCGGGAGCGGCCTGGCCACTCCACCGTTCCTGCGGTACTGCTCAAACACGAATGTAAGGTTCATCAACAGTATCTGATGAACGGTGAGCGGTGCGGGAGGCACTACTCGGACTCCGTCAATAACATCATACCGATATGTGACCTCCCCCTCCCTCAAATACTCATCGTACGTGAGGCAGGCTGCCGGCGCTTGTCTCTGTGCCATTGCCATACCGTGTGCCCTCTCTTTCCTGGGCGAACCGTTGCGTGCGTGAATTGCTCGGACTTACTACCATTATACGATCAAACGGTTCCCGTATCACCGGGCGGCTAAGGGGACACCATGGCCACGCCGATAACGCCTTGCAACTGTTATTTTAAGATCAAGCCGAACCGCTATCGGCGCTTCTAGCCCATGAGGGTGGACGAGAAGCGCCGATCCCCGTGCTAGAGCTTCGCGATGATGGCGTCCGCCATTTGGGAGGTGCCGACTGCGGTAGGGTCGTTGCGGTCGGGCTTCATGTCGTAGGTGACGTCCTTGCCTTCCGCGATTACGGCGGCGATGGCCTTCTCCAGGCGGTCGGCGGCGTCCTCCTCTTTCAGGTAGCGCAGCATGAGCATGCCAGAGAGGAGCAGAGCGCAGGGGTTTACCTTGTTCTGGCCCTTGTACTTCGGCGCGGATCCGTGAGTCGGTTCGAAGAGCGCGCAGTCATCGCCGATATTGGCGCCGGGAGCGACTCCGAGGCCGCCGACCAGTCCGGCGCAGAGGTCGGACAGGATGTCGCCGTAGAGGTTCTCCATAACGAGGACGTCGTACAGTTCCGGCTTCTGAACGAGCTGCATACACATATTGTCGACCAGCACCTCCTGGTACTCGATCTCCGGATACTCCTTCGCGACCTCCTGGCCGACCCGGAAGAAGAGGCCGTCCGTGTACTTCATGATGTTCGCCTTGGCCACGCCGCTGATCTTCTTGCGACCGTTTTTGCGCGCGTATTCAAAGGCAGCGGTGTAGATGCGACGTGAAGCGGTGATGGAGATCGGCTTGATGGAGATCGCCGAGTCCTGTCGAATCTTGCCGCCGGCCATCCCGATGATCTGCTTGGCCTCCGCGCTGTCGACGTCGTACTCGACGCCTGCGTAGAGGTCTTCCGTGTTCTCGCGCACGATTACAAGGTCGACATCCTGGTACTTCGAGCGGATGCCCGGATAGTATTTGCAGGGCCGGATGCAGGCAAAGAGGTCGAGCTCCTTGCGCAGCGCCACGTTAACGGAGCGAAAGCCCGTGCCGATCGGAGTGGTGATCGGTCCTTTGAGCGCCACCTTGTTCTTGCGGATCGACTCCACCACGTTTGGAGGCAGAGGAGTGCCCGCCGTCTCCATGATGTCCACGCCTGCCTCAACCACGTCCCACTGGAACTGGACTCCCGTCGCGTCCAGCACCCTTCTCGCCGCCTCAACCAGTTCCGGTCCGGTACCATCGCCCCGAATAAGCGTTACATTGTGCGCCAAAGTTTTCTCTCCTAAGATTTCCCGTCTTTGCGATGGGAGTGTCGTTGTCATACGTCGTTGTTTGCAGATTAGTCCGTTAGATTAGTTCCCTGCATGTTTGCACGGAAACCCGCCGGCCAATAGCGAAAGATTGCCCAAAACGCTGGGCGGTAGGCTAGCGCTACCGCACTCGTGAAAGCGGCAGCGAGGCAAGGTATATCTTACCCGGGCCGGTAAGCGTGATCAGGAACAGCGAAACGGATGCGCCTGAACCGCTCGTCATGACATCCAGTGATTCGGCGGCGGCCTGAACGGTGTCCTGGTACGCCGCCACGCAGCCTGCATCCACGGTTACACGCTGGCCCGGCTCCAAGTTGTATTCGATCGTGTCGCCTCCACAATGGATGAATGCATCGCCGTGCCCTGCGAGGCGATAGACCACATAGCCGCTGTCACGAAAATAGCCGCCGGCCACGGAGTGGGCCATGCCGATGGTCGCCTTTACTCCCGAGGTGCAAAAGAGAAACGAATCGCGCGCACACATCCACGTCCCGCCATGTACTTCCAGTTGCCGCGACTGCCCGGAATACGGTGCTGCAAATGTCGCCACTCCAACACCAGAGGAGCATCGGAAGTGTGTCAGCGCAACGGGAGCATCCAGGACTGGAGTACGCATCGCCAGCTCGGCGGCTGTGTTCGACGACTGCTCGATCGTAATACCGTCGGAGAGCACGATCAAATTGGCGGCGTCCGCGCAGACCTCGTCCCCGACAGTCATCTGTGCCAGAACACACTGGTTAGCATTCCCGATCACGGAAAATTGCATTGCCCGTCCCTTCCGTATCTAATCTGCATGTGCAGCATGAGGATTAC
>JAYTEU010000793.1:0-5344 GCA_043734985.1 Chthonomonadaceae bacterium | reverse complement strand
TTAGGATCGAAACCGGAGCCGCCCACTGCCTGGTCCCCGTCGGATTTGCGACTGCCGATTGCCGATTGCCGACTGCCTCGCCTTGACAATCGCCCGGTGTATGGGTTAGACTTTGACTGGAGATTAACGCCAGGCGCACCGGCCGGAAATGGGCCGGTTTATTTTTTTCTTCGCCCGCCACCGATCCGTCGGAGTGGAGCGCGGAGTGTGTCGAAAGGGAGCTCATTCGTATTATGTTACTGGGAACGCAATGCATCGATGCGGAAGGGCATCTGGAGATCGGCGGCTGCGATACCGTTCAGCTTGCGCGGGAGTTCGGGACACCGCTGTACGTGATGGACGAGGCGACGATCCGGGACAACTGCCGGCGGTACAAGGCTGCCTTCGATGCGCGCTACCCCCGAAACGAGATCTACTACGCCAGCAAGGCCTTCCTCACGTCCGCGATGGCCGCGATTATCGCGCAGGAGGGGCTGTCGATGGACGTCGCTTCGCTCGGCGAGCTCTACGTCGCGCTGCAGGCCGGGTTCCCCGCGAAGCGGTTGGCGCTCCACGGGAACAACAAGTCCACGGAAGAGCTGGAGATGGCCGTCGATGCCGGCATCGGCCACATCGTCATCGATAATTTCCTGGAGATCGCGATGCTGGCGGAGATCGTCCGCGGCAAAGAGGTCGAGCAGGAGGTGCTGGTTCGGACCGCGCCGGGAGTCGATCCCCAGACGCACCGGCTGATCCGGACGGGCCAGGCGGATACCAAGTTCGGCTTCAACATCGCCGACGGTTCGGCGCTGCGGGCCGTCAAGCAGGTTCTCGGCACGCCGGGACTGCGCTACCGTGGTATCCACTGCCACATCGGATCGCAGCTTCTGGACAGTGAGACGCATGCGCTCTCCGCCGAGATCATGGCGCGGCTGATGCAGACGATCGCCGAGGAGACCGGCGTGGTGACCGAGGAGCTGAACATCGGCGGCGGGCTGGGTGTACGCTACCTCTCGACGCACCAGCCGCCTTCGTATGAGGAGTTCGCCGACGCGGTGACGACGCCGCTCAAAAGGGCGCTCGACGAGGCCGGACTGCCCTATCCCAGGCTGCTCCAGGAGCCGGGGCGCGCGCTGGTCGGCGAGGCGGGCACTACGCTTTATACTATCGGGTCCATCAAGTCCGTGCCTATCGATGCGGCCGTGGGCGAAAAAGGGCGAAAAAGAACGTATGTATCAATTGACGGTGGAATGTCGGACAATCCTCGCCCGCAGCTCTATGAAGCTGTCTATGAGTGCACGATCGCAAACAAGGCAGGCAGGCCCGCGGACACGCTCATCACGGTTGCGGGCAAGCACTGCGAGACCGACATCCTGATCTGGGACACCCTGACGGCGCGCCCGGAGACCGGCGATATTCTCGCGGTTCAGACGACCGGCGCGTACAACCACGCGATGGCGAGCAACTACAACCGGTTCCTACGCCCGGCCGTCGTGCTGGTGAACGAAGGCAGCGCGGACCTCATCGTAGAGAGAGAGCGCTTGGAAGACCTGACCCGCCGCGAGCGGGTGCCGGGGCGCCTGGGATCCGTCCTGGCCGTCGCGGTATAAGAAAGGGCATAAGCAGCGAATGGATCTGTCCCACTTCAATCTGCAGCATTTCATAATCCTACTCGTGGTGTTGGTCTGCAGTATTGCGCTGCACGAGTTCGGCCACGCCATTTCGGCGGACTACCTGGGCGATCCCGGCCCGCGCCGCGATGGACGCATCACCCTATGGCCCGACAAGCATTTCGATCCCGTCGGATTCATCATGCTGGTGATTATGTCGGCTACGGGCTACGGTCTGGCCTGGGGCAAGCCGGTCATGGTGAGCCCCCGGTACTTCAAGCATCCGAACCGGGACATGATGATCGTGACGGCCTGCGGTCCCCTGATGAACCTGCTGTTGGCGCTCGTATTCGGCCTTACCATGCGGATGATGGTTGCGCAGAGAATATTTCTCGACAACGAATTGCTGTTCCGGTTCCTATATATGTTCGTTCAGGCGAATCTCAGTCTTATGTTCTTCAACCTGATCCCAATCCCGCCGCTGGACGGATCGAAGATCCTGTATGGCCTCCTGCCGATCGACCTTGCATCAAAATACGAGCGGATTATGGGGCAGTACGGCTTTATGCTGATCATCGTTCTGCTTATCAGTGGCGCCACGCAGATCATAATCGGGCCTGCGGTAGATTACTCGTTCAAACTGATCGTTGGACCATACTAATATTCAATCGGGCGGCGCCCGCACAGGGGATAAACGCATCGCAATGGCAGACATGACAGTTGACCTCTCCCTCGACCCCTCTCTCAAAGGGAAAGGGGAGGATATCGCCCCCAGTCCCACGCACGGGTACCCGTCTCCCGTGACTAGCCCCTCTACGAGGCGAGGGGAGGACCTCTCCCCCAACCCCTCTCCTACGAGGAGAGGGGAGGAGGAAGGGAAGCGGAAGCGGCTTTTGAGCGGGATGCAGCCGACGGGGACGGGCGCGCTGCACCTGGGGAATTTGGAGGGCGCGCTTCGCAGTTGGGTACGGCTGCAATCCGAATACGAGATGTTCTGCTGCGTGGTGGACTGGCACGCGCTGACGACTCGCGCCGAGGAGTCCCACAAGATCGCGCCTGCCTGCCGCGAGGTGGCCGCGGACTATATCGCCGCCGGGCTCGACCCGGATAAGTGCGCGATCTTCATCCAGAGCCATGTGAAGGAGCATGCCGAGCTGCACTTGCTGCTCTCCATGATCACGCCGATCGGCTGGCTGGAGCGCGTTCCCACCTACAAGGAGAAGCGCGAGCTTCTGCAGGAACGCGGCGGAAGCGACGAGACCATCTCCTACGGGCTGTTGGGCTATCCCGTGCTGCAGGCAGCCGACATCCTGGCGTATCGGGCGAACGCCGTGCCGGTCGGCAAGGATCAGGCGGCGCATCTGGAGATAACCCGCGAGATCGGCCGGCGCTTCAACCGGCTCTACGGCGAGGTCTTTCCAGAGCCTCAGAGCGTCTTCACCGAAGGAGCCGCCACACTGCCGGGCGTCGATGGCCGCAAGATGAGCAAATCCTACGGCAACGCGATCTATATCGGTGATTCACCGGAGCAGATCGCCGAAAAGGTGAAGAGCGCTTTCACCACGCCGACGAAGATCCGCAAGACGGACCCTGGGGTGCCGGAGAATTGCGCGGTATGCCAGCTTCGGCGCATCTACGATCCGGAGGGCTACCGCTCGTCGTGGGACGAGGATATCGCCGGTGAGCGGGGCTGCATGCAGAATAAGAAGGAGCTGACCGAGATCCTGGTGGCAAAGCTTCAGCCGATGCGCGCCCATCGCGAGATGCTCCTCGCGGACCCGACGGAGCTGGAGCGCGTGCTGGCGCGGGGTGCGGACCGCGCCCGGGCGGTCGCGGCGGAGACGATGGATCTGGTTCGCGCGGCGATCGGCCTGCGTTAGTTCGGAGCGCAGGAAGCAACCGGGCGACGAAATTCGCATCGACGGTGTGCAACAGAATGACGACGGTGTGCAACAGAATGACGACGATGTGCGACGGAATGAACCACGGCGCGGGCGACGGAATGAATTCCTTCGCTGTATGGCCTGCGGCCACCTGTCCTTCGGACAAATGCGGGTGACACCTTTTCTAAAGAGGCCCTATGGTAGACAGCGGTTCTGAGCGGAGAAGAGGTAAGCGGAAGGGAAGGGCAGGACTGCTACTGTCCGTTCTTGTCGCGGCCTTTTTGGCGGCGAGCGTGGCGCTGGCCGGATTCTGGGAGAGCTACCGCCGCCGCACGCAGATGCGAAACGATCCCCGTGTCGCGCGGGTGTGGGTGGGCGGCACGACGTTCGGCATGGCCCATCAGCTTCAGCGCGGAGCCGGCCTTCAGAAGTGGCTGAACACGCGCCATATCTCTTTGCTCGGCGACTACGAGCTTGTGCAGAGCCAGTACGCCAACGATCCCGGCTCAATGGAGATCTGGTTCAACTACGAGAGCTATCTCATAGGCCAGCCGGACCTCGAGTGCCACCGCGTCAGCCCCTCTGGAACCGCTTTTATCGACGACCTCGGGCAGCCGTACCACGGATTTCTGGACATACACGGCAAAACGGTCGGCGTCTACCTTCCCGGCTACGACCACGCGGCCCGGGAGATCCACTGCACGCTGCACTGGATGCCCCGCCGCCCTGCCAATCCCCTGCCGGTCAGCCGCCCGATGTCGTTCACCGTCAAGCTCCCGCCCGCGACGCGCATTCTGCCGCTTGCGGAGACCCTTCCTCGAACCGTGACCGTGCGGAAGAACGGCATCACCGTTACCGTGGAAGCGGCCCGGCTTGGGCCGTTTAAGTCTTCCACGGGAGCGACGGGGCAGCGCGATCTCACCTTCCATCTTAAGATCGACGGCGGAAAGGTCGTCAATGACAACGTAGCGAGCGACATCGACCTGAGCGTCCCGGATTCGGCACGCGCGGCGCGCATACGCACTATCATTGGTGCGCCGGTAAACCTTAACTTCGGTTCGCCGCGTCTCAAATTCAATCCGGCGCCGAACGCGCGTCGGGCGCAACAGCAGCTCCTGGCATTCGCGAACTCCTCCTACGAACGCCCGATGTCGCTCACCGACCCCTATGGATTCCCGCTCATCGTGCCCGGCCAATCGGTCACTCCGCTCATCTCCAAGGAGACGCTGGCGGCCGCCCGGCGGGGCGAGGGGATGGTATGGGTGGTTCCCGTGCAGAATGCGGGCAAGGGCACGGATGCCATGCGGCTGAACATCAATGTGCTTCCGAAGGAGCGGTCGGGACAGACGGAGCCGCCCGCGTCCATTCCCATCGACCTGGTCGTCCCGGTGCAGTCCGGCGATGAAATCTAACATATCCGATCGATTTTTTGAATTGGTCTTGACAGTTTAAGCGTGTTGAACTATAGTAATTGGGACTGTCGAATAGCAGCATCCTGGTTCTGCAAAAAAAGCGCACGGGCCATGTAGCCCGGTCGATACCGTAGTGTTCTCCATTCGCCGTGGAATACGCTCGCGCCCGATCCTGTCTGTCGGGTGCGGAGGGAGGCTAAGCTGTGTTGATGCCTTGTAGCAAGTCCTTGATTCTCTCTCCCAAGAACGATGAAGAGCTGGTTCGGCTGGCCCGGCAGGGCTGCCGGGCTGCAACAGAGACCCTGCTTTCGCGCTACCGCCCTCTCGTGGAAGGCAAGGCTCGCGCCTACTTCCTGCTCGGCGGCGACCATGACGACGTGGTGCAGGAAGGCATGATCGGACTCTTCAAGGCGATACGCGACTATCGGTGCGACCGGCTCGCGCAGTTCCGCGGATTCGC
>JAYTEU010000792.1:0-3707 GCA_043734985.1 Chthonomonadaceae bacterium | reverse complement strand
GCGAATGTGAACACCACGCGCGATGCCAATGGGCAGCCGTACCGACGTCAAGTGGTCGTGGTCGCCGCTCGAAGCGCTTCCGCATTTGCGAGCGCTCTGGCCGGCGCGCGCCAGGGCGGTTCCGCCGGCCAGGGTGTTCAGGTCTCGTCCATCAAACCGGACACCTCGCCGTTCAAGGTGGTTCACGATCCCGGGCACCCCGATGCGGACGCGCAGGGCAACGTGAAGATGCCGAACATCGAGCCGGTCGTGGAGATGGTCGATATGATCTCGGCGACCCGCGCATACGAGGCGGGCGTGACCGCCATTAACTCCGCAAAGCAGATGCAGAGCAAGGCGCTCGAAATCGGCCGCGCTTAGAATTCTGCCGGAACGCGCCGACCGGGCGCTTCGAGGAGTTTTGAACATGCCTATCAATGCGATAACCTCACTGGCCGGACCGCTTGCCGGCGCAATGCAGCAGCGTTCCATCGGCGCGGGGAAGGCGACCGGTCTTCCCGAATCCGGTGTCGAGGCGCTGCAGGGCTTCGAGAATATGCCCGGCGCGGGCGGCTCCGCGCCCGTGGGACAGTCCTTCGGCCAATTTCTGCAGAACGCGATCGGCGAAGTCAATCAGGCCCAGCTTCATGCCGGCGATCTCTCGTCGCGCTTCGCGGCGGGCGCGCCCATCGACGTTCACCAGGTAATGATCGCCTCGCAGGAGGCCAGCGTGGCGCTCAACCTGGCGATCCAGGTGCGGAACAAACTGGTCGACGGTTACCAGGAGCTGATGCGCGTCAGTGTGTAAATGGGAGGCAGTCGGCAATCGGCAGTCGGCAGTCGATAATTCGGCAGTCGCCAGCCTGTAATAGAAAACGCATTTCCCGACTGCCGACTGCCACCGCCGATTGCCCAATTCAAACAGGAACGAACCAAAGTGATGAACCGATTTAGAGACTGGTGGGACGGGCTGGCGATGAACAACCGGGTTATCCTGGGTGCTTCCATTGCCGGCGCGCTGATTGCGTTGATCGGGTTTGTTACCTGGGCCAACACGCCGGAATATCGACTGCTCTACACCGGCCTGTCGGCGACGGATGCCAATACGATCACGGACAAGCTTAAGGAGTCGAACGTACCCTATCGCCTCTCCTCGGGTGGGTCCGCGATCGAAGTCCCGCAGTCCCAGCACGATGAGACGATGCTCAAGCTCGCCTCGCTCAATATTCAGCCTACCAATGGGGATGCGGCGTGGGGCATGGAGAAGGATCCCACGGCGGGTAGTTCGATGGTTGCGTCTCCGGCGGTCGAGGACGAGAACCTCCGAAAGTCGCGCGAGAACGAGGTCTCCCGAATCATCTCGCACATGCAGCCGATCAGCACGGCGCGCGTGATGTACACTCCGGGCGATTCGACCCCCTACTCGGTCGATGTCGATAAGCATGAGGCCTCCGCTTCGGTCATCGTGAACACCCGGCAGGGGCAGAATCTCTCGGACGAGAACGTGCAGGCGATCGTCCGATTGGTGCAGATGGCTTTCAAGGGGCTGTCGGACCAGAAGATCACCGTCAGCGATACGCGCGCCCAGATGCTGTGGGACGGAACGCAATCGGGACGGTTCGGCCAGAACATGGTCTCCAAACAGCAGCGCGACGAAGAGCGCAAGCAGACGGCGAGCCTTCAGGCGGCGCTGAACCAGGTGTGGCCGGGCAAGACCGTCGTTCTGGTACACGTCGAGAACAGCCGCGACCACCGTACGACGCGCAAGACCACGTCGGAAGAGGGGCCGGTCACCTCCAGCACAAAAGACCTGGAAGAGTACAAAGGCGCGAGCAGCGACGCGGCGCGGGTGGCTTCGGGCGCGACCGCCAATGGAGTGGGAGCGCCGACGCCCGCGGCAGGCGGCGTGCCCGGCGGGCCTCCCGGTATTTCCAACTATGTCTCAGGCGGCGGCGAGCCGGGCGGCAACTATACCCACGAGTCGAAGACGGAGACCCGCGCGCCCAGCATCACCGAAACCACCACTAGCGAAGATCCCGGCAAGATCGAAAAGTTTACCGTAAGCGCTCTGGTAGATAAGGCGGTGCCCGCGGAGGAGCTGCCCAAGATCCAGAGCATGCTCGCCAGCGCGATCGGAGTGACGCCGAACGACCCGACCAAGGCCCGGCAGGTGGTGGTGGAGCAGGTCGCGTTCGAGGTACCAAAGCCTGAACCCGATACACGCCAATCCGATAACATGGCCCGAATTGTCAGTCTCCTGGTTCCGCTCGCCTTGATGGTCGTATGTTTCGTGCTGCTGGCACGCGCGCTGCGGATGCCGATGCGCATGGCGAATGGTCCGCAGCTTGCGCTGCAAGGCGCGGGAGGCGGGGGCGTGCAACTGATGCTCGACTCGACCGGCGCGGCGTTCCCCAGGGCAGGATCGACCGTCGGCGAAGCGGGGACCGTTCCGGGAACCGCGCTCACGACGTCGAGATCGGAAGCGATCGGCGTGGCCGTAGGCGATCAGGGTCCCAAGGTGTACGACGTTATCGAAGAGAGCTTCGACTCGCATCTGGAAAGCATCCTGCACATGACGCGCAGCAAGCCCGAAACGGTATCCGCTCTCTTGAAGGGCTGGCTGAGCGAAGATTCTTAGGACTCCTGAAAGGAAGCGTGGGTGAATAGAAACGCACCGAATGTGCTTACCAAGCGCCAGAAGGCCGCTATACTGTTGGTTGCGCTCGGGCCGGAGGCAGTCGCCAAGCTGTTTAAGCACATGCGAGAGGATGACGTAGAGGCACTGACTTTGGACGTCGCGCGGCTGGGTAAAGTGACGCCGGATCAGCGCCGCCAGACGATCATGGAGTTCCACGATATGTGCCTCGCCCAGGATGTGATGTCCGAAGGCGGCATCGAGCAGGCGCGCAAAGCGCTGGAATCGGCCTTTGGATCGGACAAGGCGAGCGAGGTCATGAAACGGGTGATGCAGGCGATGCAGGTGCTGCCCTTCGACTTCGTGAAGAAGACGGACCCTACACATCTGCTCTCGTTCATACAGGACGAGCATCCCCAGACGATCGCGCTGATCCTGGCGCATCTCAATCCCAACCAGGCTGCGGCTGTCCTCTCGGGTCTTCCGCAGGAGCTGAGGGCGGAGGTCGCGCGGCGGATCGCCATCATGGACCGCACGCCTCCGGAGGTTATTCGCGAGATCGAGCGGGTGCTCGAGCGTAAGCTCTCCAGCGCCGTCGTCTCCCAGGGCTTTTCGGCAGTCGGAGGCGTGAAGAGCCTGGTTGAAGTCCTTAACTGGGTCGACCGTACCACGGAGAAGACGATCCTGGAGAACCTTACGGATACCAGCCCCGACCTTGCCGACGAGGTCAAGAAACTGATGTTCGTCTTCGAAGACATCATCCTGCTGGACGACGGATCGATCCAGAAGGTACTCCGAGAGGTCGACAGCAAGGAGCTGGCGCTGGCCCTGAAGGGCGTTGGAGACGAGGTGCAGAACCGTATCTACCGGAACATGAGCGATCGAGCCTCCACCATGCTGAAAGAGGATATGGAGTTTATGGGCCCCGTCCGGCTGCGAAACGTGGAAGAGGCGCAGCAGCGGATCGTCGGCGTCATTCGGCGACTGGAAGAGTCGGGCGATATCGTAGTTGCGCGCGGCGGCGGAGACGAAGTCATTGTCTGAATTCAGGCCGCTGTTTCCCACGCGGGTTCCTTCCAGCAAGCCGGAGTCC
>JAYTEU010000791.1:0-4578 GCA_043734985.1 Chthonomonadaceae bacterium | reverse complement strand
CGCGTCGCCATGGATAGCCAGGGAATGCAGTCGCGAGTAGTATACCGTGGCGAAGCCCTGAAGGATGAGAACCTGAAGACAGGCTCCGAAGTGCGCATGGAGCCGAACTTCAAGGTGGCTCTAGAGCACTTCGCCGCCAAAGAGACGATGGACTACTATCTGGAAGAGGTTCCGATTCTGCCCTGGAGCAAGATCGGGGGCCAGGAAGAGGCCATCGGCGTCATTAAGGATGCCATAGAGCTGCCGCTGCTCTATCCGGAGCTGTTCGAGCGGTTCGGCAAGCGCCCGCTCAAGGGCATTCTGCTCTACGGGCCCCCCGGCTGCGGCAAGACCCTCATCGGCAAGGCGACCGCCTACAACCTGACCCAGGAGTACCGCGAGCGCACCGGGCGGAATGTAAAAGAGTACTTCATGTACATCAACGGCCCTAAGATATTGAACATGTGGCTCGGCGAATCGGAGCGCATGGTGCGCGAGATATTCGCTCAGGCGCGGGAGAAGTCGAAAGAGGGCAACCTCGTCTTCATCTTCATCGATGAGGCCGAGTCGCTCCTCCGAACACGCTCTTCGGGCCGCTGGATGAACATCTCCAACACGCTGGTACCCCAGTTCTGCGCCGAGATGGACGGACTGGTCACCCTGGACAACGTCGTCGTGATGCTGACGTCCAACCGCCCGGACTATATCGACCCCGCTATTCTGCGGCCGGAGCGCATCGACCGCAAGGTGAAAGTGATTCGGCCCGATCGAAAGGCCTCGCGCGACATCTACAAGATCTATCTCTCGGATGTGCCGCTCGATCCCGCCAAGATCGTGGAGCACAAGGGCAACGACTGCAGCGCCCTCGATGAGCTGCTCGACCTGATAACCGAATACACCTTCCGCCGCGAGGACGAGACCGAGTTCCTCGAAGTCCACCTGAAGAGCAGCAATACTGAGACGCTCTACTGGAAAGACCTATTGAGCGGCGCGCTGCTCAAGTCCGTCGTGGAGCGCGCGAAGGACTTCGCTATCAAGCGCAGCATCGAGAAGCGGTCGGACCGCGAGGGAATTTCGATCGACGACCTCTACCGCGCGGTGCGGGTGGAGTTCAAGGAGAACGAGATCTTCCCCAAAGGCGACGCTATCGAAGACTGGCTGAAGCTGCTCGATTACGATCCGGAGAGCGTCGCAACGATCAAACCGATCAAAAGCAAAAAGCAGGCGCGGCCGGCAAGGCGGAGCATTATTTGAGAGGGTGAGAGGGTGATTGCGCCTTTGTGCTTCACCCGCTCCGAATAGAACGGGACCGGTAGCGGCCAGAGTGCTTTTTCACCCTCTCACCCGCTCACCCTCTCACCCTCTCACGATCCAGGGAGACGGACTTGGAAACAATTACACTCGGTGGCGGCTGCTTCTGGTGTATCGAGGCGGCATTCGCGGAGCTTAACGGCGTGATGCAGGTACTGTCGGGTTATACCGGCGGCAGGATCGACAACCCGACGTACCGTGAGGTCTGTTCGGGCACGACCGGCCATACCGAGGTCGTGAACGTCACTTTCAATCCTGCGATCATTTCGCTGCGGGATATCCTGGGCGTCTTCTTCACCGTTCACGATCCCACGACGCTCAATCGCCAGGGGCACGACGTGGGCACGCAGTACCGTTCCGGCATCTACACGCACTCTCCGGAGCAGCAGGAGGTAGCCGAGCAAGTGATCCGCGAAACCGCGGCGGCCGGACTATGGGATGGTCCGATCGTAACCGAAGTGGCGCCGCTAGGAAAGTTCTACCCGGCGGAGGCTTACCATCAGGACTACTACAGTCTCAATGGCGACCAGCCCTACTGCCGAGCCGTGATCGCGCCAAAGATCGCAAAGGTGCGCAAGTTGTACCGCGACCGCCTGAAGCGCGCGGCGGGCCAGTAATCTTACGTTACAACCGTACCGGGTCCATAAACGATCTGGCAAACCCAGAGGGTACCCGCCTCCGGACGCAATCACCATGTCGTCGGCCTTATCTTCGTCCAGAGGACGACCGGCGCAGAGCGCCCCTGTGCCGGGTCGTTTATGGACCCGGTTGTTCAGAAAGAACTTTTCAACCCCCGGCACTTGGAGGGACTGTTTGCAGGAAAGAAGCATGCACAGGCTATTCGGGATTGAGACAGAGTACGGCATCGTAGTGGAAGGTCTCGGCGCGAACGACTGGATCAACGAGAGCATCGCGCTGGTGCGCAGCCACTCCGGACCCGTGACAGGCGGCTGGAACTACCGAGGCGAAGACCCTCGGCGCGACATGCGCGGCTTCACGGTGCATCAGCTCTCCACTAATCCCGACGACGCGCAGTTCGACGCGCCCGGCGCGTCGAGCATGAGCCGGGAGGAAGAGCGAAGCGATCGCGTGCTCGCAAACGGCGCGCGCTTCTACAACGATCATGGCCACCCGGAGTATGCGACCCCCGAGTGCAGAAGCGTGCGCGATCTTGTCGCGCACGATAAGGCGGGCGAGCGAATAGTATTCGACGCGGCCCTGCGGCGCGCGCAGCAGCGTGGTCTATCCGTCACGCTCTACAAGAACAACACCGACTTCCATGGCGCGAGCTACGGCACCCATGAATGCTACCTCATGGCCCGAAGCGTCCCGACGGATGTGTTGATCCAAAGCCTGCTGCCGTTCTTTGCATCGAGGCCGATTTTCGCGGGATCCGGCAAGTCGGGCGTGGAGACGGATTTCCCGCCCGGAGCGCGCGACCTGTTTCAGCTCTCGCAGCGGGCCGATTTCGTGTCGGTGGAGGCGAGCGTCGATACGCTGCACAACCGGCCCCTGGTAAATACCCGCGATGAGCCGCACGCGGCGGCGAGGCTCTACCGGCGTCTGCATGTTATCTGCGGCGACGCAAATATGAGCGAATACGCCATGGCCCTTAAGATCGGGACCACGTCGCTGGTGCTGAAACTGTTGGAGGAGGGACTGACCGCGCCGATCAAGCTCGTCAACGCGGTTCAGGCGACCAAGCTGATATCGCGGGACGTTACCCTGCGCCAAACCGTCGAACGGCAGGGAGCGCCGGCGCTCAATGCGATAGAGATTCAGCGGCTTTACCTGGCGGAGGCAAAGAAGCGCCTCGCCGGGCTGGATGCCGACGCGGACTGGACACTCGCCGAGTGGGAGTGGGTCCTCGATACGCTGGAAAAAGACCCGCTTTCGCTTTTCGAGCACCTGGATTGGGTCGCCAAGTACAACCTGCTGAACGCGTTTCGGGAGGAAGAGGGACTCCGCTGGACCGATCCGCACGTCCAGAGCCTCGATCTCGCCTATCACAACGTCGATCCCGAGCAGGGGCTCTACTATGGCCTCGCTCAGGCGGGCGCGATGCGGAGGCTGGTTACCGATGGGCGCGCCGAGGCCGCCATGTCATGCCCACCTGCCGACACGCGAGCCTTCATCCGTGGTCTCTTTGTCGAGCGGTTCGGCTCCAGCGTTCGAAGTATCGGCTGGAATGGGATCGCATTCCGCCATAACGGCGAGGATATCGTGTTCGACATGAACACCCTCGTCGGTGAAAATGTGCGCGTGCTGAACGAAGAGCTTGCGAACGCGGAGACACTGGACGATTTCGTTAAGATCATCAACCGGCCCTCCGACGAAATATCGGAAGTCTTGTAAAGAGGAGAGTGAGCCATGAGCATTCGCGTAGAAGAGCGACGGCAGATGCCGACCACGCCCGCCGATCCACTCCGCAAGGGCGGCGACGATGGCGGACCGAACAAGCCGGACGTAAAGCGTCCCGATACCAGCGACCTGCTGAAGCGGATGAAGCGCGTAGACCCGGACTCCGCCCGCCGGTACCGCCAGCGCAGCGGCGAGTAAGCACGATCGGTCAAAACGGCAGTCGGCAATAGGCAATCGGCAGTCGTGAAATGCATTCCCGACTGCCGACTGCCTAATCCCTACTGCCCAGCATTTTAGAATTCAGGAACCGAAATGGAATCTGCCGCAGATTTGTGGGGCCTGCTCCAAAAGAGTGGGCATCCGATAACGCGCCCGCTCTTTGCGAGCGCTTCACGACCGAATGACAGCCACACAGGACCGGGCGTCGGCGGAGGCGTCGGGATCGTCGATACGCATGGTACGACCGTCATCGCCGTTAAGTACGATAAGGGCGTCATCAATGTGGGAGACCGTCGCGCCACGGCCAACTTCGCCGTCATGTACGACAAGGCCGAGAAGGTCCTCCCGATCGACGACTATACCCTTTTGGCCATCTCCGGCTCCTTTGCGCGGGCCATGGAGGTGGTGCGCTACCTGCGAACTGCCTTCAAGCTGTACGAGAGGACCTATCTCCAGGAGATGAGCCTCGACGGTAAGCTCGCGGAGCTGGCCAAGGTAGTCCGCGCCGGCATACCGGAAGCGCTTCAGGGAATCGGCGGCTTTATTCCGATCCTCACGACCTACGACCGCGAGACCGATGAGGGCCGGATCTTCTTTTACGACGGAATGGGCGCCCGGTTTGAAAGCGCGGAGTTCGGCGCGGCCGGCAGCGGCTCCATGCAGATTCGCGGCGTGTTCGACTACATCGTCAAGACGAAGAAGCCGTTC
>JAYTEU010000790.1:0-7895 GCA_043734985.1 Chthonomonadaceae bacterium | reverse complement strand
ACAACGGGGCTCGTCCGCGTCATGGGCGGCAAGTCCGAGACGCTGAACCGGGGACTGCCTCCGGACACGCATGTCCTCTCCGTCTCGGAGGGCAGCTCCGGTGAGTTGTGGCTCGGAACCGACCAAGGCGTGGCTCGCTTCCGAGATGGAGCGAGCCGCCTGTACTCCACGACTCACGGACTTCCGGACTTAACCGTCTACAGCGCAATCGAGGACGGCGAAGGTAATCTGTGGCTTGGAAGTACGAGGGGCCTTATCACGGTAAAGCTGGCGGACATCCAGTCGATCGATGCCGGACTCGCGACGCGCCTGAACTCGACGCTCTACGACGATTCGGACGGCCTGCGGCATTTTCCAGTGGCTTCATTCCAGCTTCGGGGCCGAGATGGACGCCTCTGGTTCACGGGCGACCATGGGGCGACTACTGTCGAGCCGCGCAATGTGCGCAAGAACCCGCGCATCCCCTTCGTTACGATCGAGCAAGCCTCCGGAGATAACCAGCCGCTGGCGATGCGGCCCGGCGAAAGCATTTCGCCCGGCACTCAAAACTTGGAGTTTCGGTATACGGGCATCAGTCTCGCCGCGCCGGAGCGCGTGCTGTTTCGTTACCGTCTCATCGGATACGACAAAGCCTGGGTCGAAGCAGGCACCCGCCGCGCGGCCTTCTACACCAATCTCCCTCCCGGCTCCTATCGGTTCGAGGTGACTGCCTGCAATAACGACGGCGTGTGGAATCCGGTCGGCGCCACTTATGCATTCACGCTGGAGCCTCACTACTTCCAGACCGGTGCATTCAGGGGAGTATGCCTCATCGGACTACTGGCTGTCGTCTGGGGCATCGTATCCCTCCGGTCGCGAAGTCTGCGCGCGCGGAATCGCACGCTTGAGAGGCATGTCGCAGAGCGAACCGCGGAGCTTCACGCATCGTTCGACGAGATCAAGACCTCGCAGCAACTGCTCGAAAGCGCGAACGTCGAGCTGAAGACTTCGCGGCGCGAGCTTGAATTGTACAATGATGAGCTTTCGGCAATAAACGTCGAGCTTGAGGCGGCGAATACACGCCTTGAGGCGCTCGCCACCACCGATGGCATGACCGGCATAGCCAATCACCGGGCCTTCCAAGATCAGGTTCGCGCAGTTGTGGCACGGGCCTCGCGCGCGGCGAACTGCACGTCTTTGCTCCTATGCGACGTAGACCGCTTTAAGCAGTACAACGACGGATACGGACACCCCGCGGGAGACGAAGTGCTTAGGATCGCGGCGCGCTTACTGAGCCAGACGATACGGGAAGGCGACTTCGTCGCCCGGTACGGCGGCGAGGAGTTCGCGATACTGCTGCCTAACACGGGAAGCGCGGAGGCTCAGGAGGTAGCGGAGCGCGTACGCCAGGCGATCGAATCGTACGAGTTTGCGTGGCGTAGGGTCACTGTCAGCATCGGTGTCTCTGCAGCCATGACCGGCGCGGCGCCGCCGCAGTCTCTGGTCGAAAGCGCGGATCGCGCCCTCTATGCGGCGAAGAACTCCGGCCGGAACCGGGTCGTGCTGGGCGAGCTGGAGACGGCCGGGATGGACCGAACGGAGTGGATCGAAAAGTCCGTCGCCGGTTCGTCGCTCACGGCGCACGTCGAGATGGACGACGTGGCCGAGTTGGCGGACGGCTTGCTGCGCGTTCTGAATTTGCGCGATGCCGAAACCAACGATCATTCGCAAAGGGTCGCGCGCTACACTTCCTATCTTGCGCTCGAAGTCCAGGCGCGGGGCCTGCACGCGTTTTCAAAGCAGGAACTGCGCAATATCGAGTTAGGCGCACTGCTGCACGATATCGGCAAGGTCGGAATACCAGACGCCGTTTTGTACAAAGCGGAGGGATTGACGCCCGAGGAATGGGAGCTTATGAGGACGCATCCGCTGCTTGGGGCCGAGGTTATTCGAGGCTGCCCCCATTTTGCGGGAGCCATGCCGATAGTGCGCTACCACCACGAGCGCTGGGACGGCGAGGGCTATCCGGATCGGCTGCACAGCAAGAAGATCCCGATCGCGGCGCGCATTTTTGCGCTGGCCGACGCTTTGGACGCGATGTCCACGAACCGGCCCTATCGCGAAGCGCTGCCCTACGATACGATTAGGAACGAGATCGAGTGCAAGGCGGGCCGGCAGTTCGACCCGATCCTGGTCGAGGTGTTCCTCTCAATCGCGCCGGAGGTCTGGAAGCGTCTTGCGGAGTGCAGGAAACCGGCGGCCCATATCCATCGGTCGGGGCTATCGAGCGTTCCGCTGGCGGCGTAGCTGCCCGGCGGAGCGTCTCGCGCGCCAAATTGGTTGTTGCCGCGCATAAGCGTGGGGCTGAAAATTTGGGGTCAGACACGAGACCTGCTAGGGGCAGACACGAGATCTGCTAGGGGCAGACACGAGATCTGCCCCTACGCACGATACCAGTCCAACGGTTTCGCACGCTAACAATTGGTTGACACCTCGCCGGACCTGGGGTATCATTACGCGGTTGGATGAGAGCATAGCTCAGTCGGTAGAGCAACGCCCTTTTAAGGCGTGGGTCCTGGGTTCGAGTCCCAGTGCTCTCATTAAGACTTTCCCCGTGGGTAAGAGTGCGAAACTCTTACCCACTTCTACGTTTGGCGCCACAAAGAGAAAACCTTTGTCAGGCGATTATGAGTAAAGTTGATTACTTGGAGATGAATATGGCCTGTCAGGACGATGTGAGCCGCATTGCGCTTGCGCTGCCGGGGGTTATTAAGGACGAGAAAGGGTTTTCGTTTTCCGTTCTCAACAAGGGCAAGCGCAAGGGGTTCGCGTGGGTCTGGATGGAGCGGATCATTCTGAAGAAGCCGAGGGTAGCCAATCCGGATGTGATCGCGCTGCGCGTTGAGAACGAGGATGAAAAGCAGATACTGCTGGCTAGCAGCGGCGATAGGTTCTTCACGGAGCCTCACTACAACGGATTTCCCGCAATTCTGGTACGACTGCCCGCGATCGAAGTCGATGAACTTGCTGAACTGATCGCGGATGCCTGGCGGTGTCAGGCGCCTGTCGCGATGGTTAGCGAGTTCGACAACCTATCGGCGAAATAGCGTAAATCCGTAGTTAAGGTGGAGCCGCCGGCCCAGGCCGCTGATTATGGCCTGACGGCTCCGCCTCCAACTCACCCGGATTGGTTTCTCGTCTTTCCCTTGGCCGCGAGTATCTCGCCCAAAGCTCCGTCGAATACGATCGTCTGTTCACGGGCCGGGCCGACCGAGAGCGTGCCGATCCGCGTATTGGAGAGCTCCTGAACACGCTCGATGTATCGCTGTGCGTTTGCGGGCAACTCGGCGACGGTAGTCGCGCCGGAAACGTCCTCCTGCCAGCCCGGCAGGGTCTCGAAGATCGGCTCAATGTCGGTGCGGAAGGAGAGATCCGTCGGGAGTTCGGTCAGTGTCTCACCGGCGGTGGTACGATAGCCGGTTCCGATCTTGACGGTTTCCAGCCCTGCCAGTACGTCGAGATGTCCGAGGGAGAGGCAGGTCAGGCCGTTGACGCGCACGGCATATCGGAGGATGACGGTGTCCAGCCATCCGCAGCGGCGAGGGCGGCCGGTGGTCGTGCCATATTCGTGGCCGCGCTCGCGGATATAGTCGCCGGTCTCGTTCAGCAACTCCGTCGGAAATACGCCCGCCCCCACGCGCGTGGTGTAGGCCTTTGCGACGCCGATCACGCCATCTATCATCGTAGGGCCGATGCCGGTGCCGATGCAGGCGCCGCCCGCTGTCGGATGGGACGAGGTGACGAACGGGTACGTGCCGAGGTCCAAATCGAGCAGGGTTCCCTGCGCGCCTTCGAACAGCACTCCTCTGCCCTTTGCAGCCGCCGTGTAGACGAGCAGGGCAGTCTCCTGAACGTAGGGCCTCAGCGTTTCGGCGTAGGCTGAGTACTCTTCGTAGAGAGGCTCGAAAGCTATCGGCTCCGCGTTGTATATCCGGGTGAGGACCGTGTTCTTCTGATCCAGGACAACTTTGAGCCTGACGCGAAATCGCTCCGGATCGACAAACTCGCCCATCCGGATTCCGATTCGGGCGGACTTGTCCGTATACGCCGGGCCGACGCCCCGCCCGGTCGTACCGATTTTGTTCTCACCCAGGCCTGCCTCCGCCAGCAGGTCGAGCATCCGGTGGTACGGAAGAATTACGTGGGCTCCGGTGGAGATACGAAGATTTTCGAAGGAGAGTCCGCGGGCTTTGTGTCCCTCGATCTCCTTGACCAGCTCGCCCGGGTCGATCACGACGCCGTCCGCGATCACGCAGATCAAATGGGGATTGAGGATGCCCGAGGGAACGAGGTGGAACTTGTAGAGTTCCGTACCGACGGTGACGGAGTGCCCGGCATTGTTGCCGCCTCCAAAACGCACCACCATATCTGCATGAGGCGCCAGGTAGTCGACGATCTTGCCTTTGGCTTCGTCTCCCCACTGCGCTCCGACCACAACGATGTTCGCCACTGTATCGCCCTCCGGTTCCTGCGGCGAGGCTCGTCGCAGGGCAACGAACCTCCCTTTTCCCTCTGCCAGGCAACAGTTGAGGGGATTCGGAGGCGATAATAATTTAGACAAACAGATAGGGCAGCAAGACTGCCCTGTTATCCTGGCCAATACTCGGATATTATAAGACGGTTTAGGGCATTTGTCAAGGAAAATTTCTGGAAGGAATTGGCTGTCCTAAAAGCGAATTCCCATTTTACATTATATTGCGCTGCATATTGCGCTGCACTTTGGATTTTGGGAGGAGAACGATCTTGCGAACGCATAGACATTTGCTTCTTGCCACTTTGGCGGGGCTGGCGCTTGCCGGCTGCGGCGGCGGCTCGACCGGCGGAGGACAGGTCCAGGACCCGCTAGCAAGCGGACGGGCCGCACTGAACAGAGTGGCGAGTGGCGCGTCTGCTTCCGATACGACAACGCTGCAGGGCATCCTTGCAATGTTCCAGCAGGCGATCCAGCAGAAGCCGGACAGTACCGAGGCGCATTTTGGGGCCGCTCTCTGTCTTGCGGGCTTAGCAGGAAACGATTTGGATGGCGGTCCGACGCCGACGGAATTAGCAAATACCACGGTACCGAGCAGCAGGCCCGGTGTCGGATTTGCGGCGCCTGTCGGAGCGGTGGGCAGCTCTCCCGGCAGTCCCGGCAGCGGCGGACACACGATCCTGCCCGCGCCGCCTATCAGCGGCGAAGTGCCCCCGGCTCCGCCCGGACATACGCTTCCGGTCCAGCCGCTGCCGCCGAAGCACAGGCTGAGCCTGCTCTGGAATATCGACAGCGGCCTGGCAAATCCCTACACGCTGCTGAACATGCTCGCGCCGCTTGGAAGCCTTCAGTACGGCCTGATCCCGTTTTACGGGTATTCACAGGACACCTCGGACGTGGCCCGACGCCAGAAACTGCTCGGAACGCTGGATCAGGTCGTCCAGAACCTGCAAGTGGTCGAAGCCAATCCGGACTTTTCGACGACCCTGCCGGACCCTAATAATCAGGGGCAAACGGTAGCCGTCGGTCTGCCGGAGGTCTACCTTTTCGATGCATATGTCAACTCTCTTCGTGCCGAAGTAGCGCTGTCCCTGGCTTATGCGCGCGATCCCGGCGACACACATCTGGTCCCACGACCTCGTCCCGCGAACGGAAGCGGCCCAGGCACTGCGCCGCAGCCCGCGATCTTCGCCAAGGGATCGCCGGGCGGCGGCACAACGGGTTCGGGGGGAGGCGGAACCGGAATAGTAGTTTTCCCGCCCGACCCGGGCAGCCAGTTCCGTGACCTCGACAAGAACAAAGACGGCAAACTGACGCCCGATGAGTATCTTCCGCCGAGCCCCTACCTGACCCTTCGCGATGCTGCATTCCTTACCAAGGCGCAGCAGGCGATGACTGCGGTAGCGGATCTTGAAACCAAGGGGATTGCCGGCGTCCTTGCGCGCGCAACCGATTCGGTTTTCCTAGTTTCCAATACGGATGAGGTGCGCCAATTACTGACCGAGGTGCGCGACCATGTTCTGCCGCTGATAAAGCAGGCCGCTGTGGGGCCGGTAACGTTCGAGCTGCCGTACTACACGCCTTTAGCGCTTGGTGGGGTGGGCAGCGCGCCGCCGCCGCCTTCGGCCGGATCGAACCAGGGCGGCGTATTCTCGATAGCGCCGAGGCCCGCAACTTCGTTCGCCGAGCCTACCCTGCCGCCGATCTTTACCACGGAAAAGGTGACCTTCAACCTGGCGGCGTGGTTCAAACTGCCGCCAACTGACCTTAAGGCGTTTGCCCCCGTGTATACGCTGGATTCGAATGGATTCCCGGACCCTACGCTGACGAAATATCCGGACTCGACCTTTGGCGGTCTCTATCCGGACGGGCTGCCGAGCAATTTCGCACTCTAGGATAACCGGCTCTTGGTGGCGTGTGGGTTTGGGGCGAGATATTCGCCCCTGGTTATTACAGACAGCGGGCGGGCGCTTGAAACCGGCAGCGGGAACGCGCCAGTGCGAGCGCCCGTTTGCCGTTGCCTAGGCGCTTCATTTCACTGCCCACGTCCTGCATGGATACGGTGAGGATCTTTTCGCAATCGTGGAGCAGCGCCTGGATTTCCGCGGCCATTGCGGCCGCTTCCGCGTTGACTCCGTAGAGGTGCGAGCACCGGTCCATTGTCGGACCGAGCAGCGCGGCGGCAGCCATCACTACTTCGATATCGTTGCGGTCCGCCGCGCGGCGCAGCTCTTCCGCGATCTGGGCGAGGCGAACTAGCGCGCTTAACCCTTCGCCTTTGTTGGCTGACAACTCGGCAGACGGCTGCACACTCGATTCGGGCCTATCTGTCCGTTTATGCAAGGCGGTCCCCCAGCAGCTTGGGCGCGACGTTTACGGCGGCGGAGTTCTGGGCAGCGATCCTTCGCGCCATTCGCGGGTCCGGGCGCGCGGAAAGCGTCGCAATAGGCGTCTTCGCGGGCTGAATTGGGGCCGGATTGGCGGTAAGCCCGCCGGTATTCGCAGGATCGATCGGACCATCCACTAGCTGGCCGTCACACGAAGCGATCCTGTCAATCTCGACCCAGCTTGCGCGCATCTCCGAAAGAAGCGATAGTACGTGATCGAGCTTTTCCGGCTTGTCGTACAGATTAGCTTCGACGAGCTCTGCCAGCATATGGGCGTAGATATTCGCGAGATTTGAGGCCACGTCTCCGCCGCCGCCGCGATTCAGGGACGCGAGCAGCTCGCCGACGATTCGCTGCGCCCGCACCAAGTTCGTGTTCTGAGTCTCCCACTCCTGATTTCGCATCGCCTGCTGCGCGATGCGGCAGAATCGGATCGCGCCTTCATATAGCAGTACGACGAGGCGCGTCGGGCTGGCGGATTCGACCTGCGCCCGCTGGTATTGCAGCAAGGCTCCGCGCTGCTGCGGACTCTGCCGGGATACGGTGTCCGGTGCGATAGTGTCCCCAAATTCTGTCTGCCCGGGCTTGCCGAGGTTAGCGCGCGATAGTTGGTCGGCCAATGCCATGGAGTTACTTCCGTCCCTTTTCGAGCTGTATTTGAGTTGAGGCGCAGCGGGCTCTATCTGCCAATCTGTCCGATGCTTGCACTGGTCGATTTGATCTGCGAGACGGTCGATTCGAGGCTGGCATACTGCGATCTCAAGCGGCTTTCGACCGCTTTCAGGCGATCCTCGAGACCGTCGATATTGCTCTGCGTGTCGTCGATGGCGCTCTGGAATCCCTTCACGCCCGTAGTGAGCGCGCCGGTAAATCCGTCGGTTTGCGTGGCAATGAAATTCTTGATAGCATCGCCCACGCCACTCGTGTAGGTTATCGAGCCGTAGGAGCCCGCTGTCGTTGCGGTAATGCGGATCTGAAGGCCGAGCGCCCGCCCTTTC
>JAYTEU010000789.1:0-2168 GCA_043734985.1 Chthonomonadaceae bacterium | reverse complement strand
GCAGGAGCAACCGGCGCCGTTGCGCCACCGGACTTTCGCCAGGCAGCCGAGGGACCGACGGCATTCGCGCCGCCATCGATGGACATTCCCGCTCTTCCGCAGAATCGGCTCGCGGCAATCTACGGCTCGCAGCCACTGGCGTCGCAAGGCTCTCGATCTCCGGCGGTCATATCCACGAAAAGCGATGTGGTTACGGTATTTCGTATCTGGATAGTGGTTTTTGGCCTTGTCGGCGCGCAAATGGCATGGGTCCTTCGGCCGTTCTTGGGATCGCCGCACGCCGTCTTTACCTGGTTCCGGCCGCGCAGTTCAAACTTCTTCGAGGCGGTTATCTACGCCCTGCAGCATCTGTTCAAATAGTCATGACGAGTCTCTGGTCGAAAACGATCTCGATCCTGCGCGGCGAGTCTGCATCGCGAGACGGGCTTGCCGCCCTCTCCCTCCCGACACTCCTAGGGCTGATCTTTCTATGCGGGGCTGTCTACGGCGGCGCGATGGGAAGCTACAACGCGGCGGGCGCGCCCCGATTACTCCAGGCGCTCTATTCGGGGCTGAAGGTGCCCCTCCTGCTCGTGCTGACCTTCTGCCTTAGCCTGCCGAGCTTCTTTATTCTCAACACCGTCTTCGGGCTGCGCGAAGATTTCCGGCTTGCGCTGCGCAGTCTATTGAGCAGCCAGGCCGGACAGATGGCGCTTCTGGCCTCCTTGATGCCTTACGTCCTCGTCTGGAACGCCTCCTCATCGGCGCACGAGGCCACTATCCTGTTTAACGCGTTCATGTTCGGTATCTCGACCCTCGGCGGCCAGTTGATCCTGCGGCGCGCTTATCGCGACTTGATCGCCCAGGACCCACGGCATCGCACGCTGCTCCGCATCTGGGTAGTCACCTACGCGTTCGTCGGGATACAGCTTGCCTGGACCATGCGCCCCTTTGTTGGAGACCCACACGCTCCCACCGCCTTCTTCCGCGCCGACAGTCTGACCAACGCGTATGTCGCGCTTCTGGAGATCGCGCGCCGGGCGCTCGGACTATGAACTCCGACGCCGACCCCGTGGATCGGGCGATCTCGCGGTTCCGAGACGAAACCCGCAGCAGGAGGCGCCGCATTTTCGGATCGCTCGCGCTCCTGGCGCTGTCCCTGGTGGCCGGCATCGTCGGGCTGATCTATAAGTCGATGGGGATGCACGGCGGACTGGCATGGCTTCTACTCAGCGTGAGCGGCGTGCTCTGCGCCGCGCTTGTTGTTTCGAAGGCTGGCCGCAGCGAAGTGAAAATAACCGCGGAGATCGGAGATGTTCGGCCGCTCGGCGCGCTGCTCGAACGGCTGGATCTCAGTTTCGGTGCGGAGCGGCGTGTCGTGGCCAGCCTTTTGATCGCTCTTTTGCAGCGCATTCGAGAGAGCGACGCGGACTGCTTCGGGCGCGCCCAGCGGGTACGCCTGAACGAAGCGCTTGGATTGCCCGAATTCGCCCGAGATGCGGACCTTCTGATCGCCATTCTGGCCGCCTATGAACGGGTCGGGGATGAGGATAGTCTTTTGCTGATCGAGGCGCTCGCGGCGCTGCCGGGCGAGCCGGGCGCGGAGCGAAGGGTGCGAGATGCAGCGCGGTTCTACCGAAAAGGACTGCGAGAAAGGGTCGAGCGACTGCGGACCGGAGCGGAACTGCTTCGTGCTTCGTCAGCGTCGGAAAGTGGCGAGATGCTCCTGCGTGCGGCGAACGAATCGTCGCAGACGCCTGAATCAGAACTGCTGCGTATAAGCGCAAATTCGAATGTCTCTGACCTATGACCGATCGTTCTGGGCGGTAGGGTCGAAATCCGGAGTAGGGACGATAGCCTGCTTTCTACAGGATCAGTTCGAGCGAATCACAGCATGCATCTTACCGCTATGCGCGGACTGCCCTGCTCGCGGAGACTGCGGCGTACACACCGGCCGCATCAAGCATATTGATCTCGGGATCCTTCGTTGAGTAGAGCGCGGTGACCCAATTCCCCTCGTCAACGCTTTCCCAGAACTGCTTGGACACTCGCATCTGTCCAAGCGCCTCGGCAACGGGTTTGTCCGCTTGGCCGGACTGCGTCGGATCGGCCGCCGCTGCTCTACTGTTGTCCTTCGCCAACTCAAAGCGGTAATGCAGCACAAAGGTGTGCGATGTCGATCCGAGGAC
>JAYTEU010000788.1:0-5599 GCA_043734985.1 Chthonomonadaceae bacterium | reverse complement strand
ATTTAAGGGGCATATGCGGGGGCGCGTTCTACCCACGCTGCCGATTAAGCAGGACTTCGAGGCCTTTACGCCCACGGAGACGATTCCCACCGAGCCGGGCGTGAAATACGCCTATCCACCGCTTCCATGGATCGGCGCCCGATTTAAGTTCGATGTGCGGGAACAGGATGGGAACAAAGTATTTGCGAAAACGCTGGACAACATCTTCTTCCAGCGCGCGACGGTCTTCCTCGGCCATCCCGACGAGAAGAACTACACTTTCGAGGCTGAGATAAAGGCGGATGGTAACCGGCGGACAATGTCCGACGTGGGAATCATCAATCAGCGGTACCTATTCAATATGGAAGGAAACGCGCAGGAGTTGGAAGTCAGCTCCAACCAGGAGCGCGTACGCGTTTCGGTTCCATTTAAGTGGTCGCCTGGAGAGTGGTACCATCTGAAAACACGCGTTGACGTTTCGGCGGACGGCTCCGGCGTCGCGCGCGCCAAGGTCTGGAAGCGCGGCGAGGTGGAGCCCTCCAGTTGGACGATCCAAGTACCGCACAAGCACGCGCACGCAAACGGCGCTCCGGGTCTGTTCGGCTTTGCGCCCCAGAGCCTGTTCAGGGTATATATCGACAATATCTCGGTCACGCCGAATCAATAATGAGGTGGATGGTTATGAAATTTGGGTTTAGGCGGCCGGCGATCGTTACGGCCCTTTCGATTGCAACCCTCGCAACGGCGGCCGTGGTAGTACGTGCCACGGACTGGCCGATTTGGGGTCATAGCCCCTCGCGCAACATGGTGTCCGATGAGACCGGAATGCCGACGTCGTTCGATCCCGGCAAATATAAGGCAGGCACCGAAGAGATCGACATGGCGACCACCAAGAACGTCCGGTGGGTCGCCAAACTCGGATCGCAGGCCTACGGCAATACAACGGTGGCCGGGGGCAAGGTGTTTATCGGCACCAACAACGAGACCCCGCGCGACCCGAGCGTAAAGGGCGACCGCGGCATCCTGATGTGCTTCGACGAGAAGACAGGCAAGTTCCTCTGGCAGCTTGTGGTCGCGAAGTTGGGCACGGGAAAGATCAGCGACTGGGAGTTTCTTGGGATATGCTCGTCGCCCGCCATCGAAGGCGATCGCGTCTACCTGGTGACCAATCGCTGTGAGGCGGTATGCCTTGACGCCAACAACGGCAATGTGGTCTGGAATTTCGACCTTCGCAAGGAGCTTGGCGTATTTCCCCACAATATCTCGGCCAGCTCGCCGCTGATCTTCGGGGATCGAATGGTCATTACCACTGCCAACGGCGTCGATTGGACCCATACCAAGATCCCAAACCCCAAGGCGCCCTGCCTGGTCATGCTTGATAAGAAAACCGGTAAACTGCTTGGCGAGGAGAACGTTGGGGTTGCGGCACGGACGTTTCACTCCAACTGGTCGTCGCCTGCGTTCGGTACCGTAAACGGCAAGGGGCATATTATCTTCGGAGCCGGAGACGGCTGGTGCTATGGCTTCGACGCTGCAGAGACAGTGGCGAAAGACGGCATCAACGAGCTGAAGGAGTTGTGGCGGTACGACTGCGATCCTCCGAACTACCGTGTGAAGGACGGCAAACAGCTCAAATACGCAACGTTCGATGGTCCAAGTGAAGTGATCGCGACGCCGGTTTTCTACAAGAACCGTGTCTACGTCCCCATAGGCCAGGATCCCGAACATGGCGAGGGGATCGGTAACTTCTCCTGCATCGATATTACGAAGGGCGGCGATATCACGAAGACTGGAAAGTTATGGAGCTACGACAAGATCCATCGCTCACTTTCCACTCCCTCGATTGTGAACGGCCTTGTCTTCGTCGGCGACTTCAGCGGATTCGTCCATTGCCTGGATGCCGAAACCGGCGCAGTGAACTGGGTCTACGACACGAAGAGCCACATCTGGGGCTCCACGGTCGCGGCGGACGGCAAGGTGTACGTGGGCACGGAGGACGGTGACGTGATCGTGCTGGAGGCGTCCAAAACGCTCAACGTCATCAAGAAGAACGATATTCGCTCTCCGATTTACTCCACTCCCGTTATGGCGAACGGCACGCTGTTCATCGCGACGCCCACTCATCTCTATGCAATAGAAAATCCAAAGTAGGCGCGGAACGGAGACATCGCTTTGAAGTGGCTGCTGACTCTTTTGGTAATCGTCGTCTATCTGCTGCACCAGGATTTCTGGCTTTGGAGCGATAGGTCTCTCATCTTCGGATTCCTGCCCGTTGGGCTGGCCTATCACGCTGGATACTCGCTCCTAGCAGCGGGCATGATGGCGCTGCTTGTCAAGTTCGCCTGGCCCGCCGAACTAGAGCAAGATGTTCCGGAATCCGTTGATGCAACCTCGGAGGCAGCCCACTAATGATTCCGGTTATCGTCGTTCTCGTCTATCTCGCCATTATCGCGTTCATCGGCTACGTAGCCTACAGCAAGAGCAAGAATAACACCGAGGACTTCTTTCTCGCGAGTCGATCGATCGGCTCGGTAGTCTTCTTTCTTTCGATATTCGCGACCAACATGACCGCGTTCGCCATTCTGGGCAGCTCCGGAATGGCGTACAAGCGCGGTATCGGCGTCTTCGGGCTGATGGCCTCCTCGTCGGGATTCATCATTCCCCTCACCATCTTCTTCATCGGCACGCGGCTCTGGGCTCTTGGCAAAAAGTTTGGCCACATGACCCAGGTACAGTTCTTCCGGGATAGGTGGGAGTGTTCGAACATTGGAACCGTGATCTTCGCCCTAAGCGCGGTGATGCTGCTGCCCTATATGATCGTCAGTATTATGGGCGGCGGCACGGTTCTGGCGGACATCTCGCGCACCGGTGCGAGCGCGTCTCCGCTCATTCCGTTTTGGATGGGCTGCGCGATCGTAGCGCTGGTCGTCACCGTCAATGTATTCTTCGGCGGCATGCGCGGAATCGTATGGGTCAACGTCTTCCAGACGATTCTCTTCCTGCTCTTCGGTGTGATTGCGGTAACCGTCATCAGCCGCAACCTGCATGGGGGCTACGGCGCCTTGTTTGCAAGTCTGGCGGCCAAACCATCCGGCGCACTGCTCGCGCGGGACCGGATTCCCCCGCTGGAGTTCTGGAGCTATACCTTCATTCCACTCTCGTCGATCATGTTTCCGCATATGGCGATCATGTGCCTTTCGGCGAAGAAGATGTCGGCGTTCAAGAACACCGTCATTGTCTATCCGATTGCGATCTTGGCGGTGTGGCTTCCATGCGTTTTCCTTGGCGTTGTCGGGGCGGCTGTCATTCCCGGCTTGGCGAACTCCGATGGCATTCTGCTAAAATTGCTCACCCAATACGCGCCGCTGTGGCTGGCAGGTCTGCTCGGTGCGGGGATCATCTCGGCGGTAATGGGCAGCGACTGCCACCAGGTGCTGGCCCTAAGTACTATGTTCACCAAGGACATCTTTGGATACTATGGTGGCAAAGAGAAGTACGGCGAGAAGGGCAACGTGGTATTTGCCCGCGCCTTTGTTCTGCTGGCGACCGTTGTAGCTTATGTGATAGCGCTTATCACGCCTTTGAGCATTTTTGAGCTGGCAGTACGGTTCGCCTTCTCCGGTTTCGCCGCCATGTCTCCTATTATGATTGCCGCTCTGTTCTGGAAGCGAAGCACCAAGTGGGGCGCGCTCGCGTCCACGCTGTGGGTCGGCTTTTGCCTCGCCGCGACCTGGTGGCTGCAATCTACTTCCGATTCGATCGCGCCGAAGCCTCCGTCTGGCCCTCCTTCGGGCGGCCCGCGTGTAACAGCGGGCGGGCGTCCCGGCGCACCCGGCGTGGGCCGAAAGCCGGGCGCGCCAAGTACGGCTTCCCCGACGGGAGAAGGTGCGACCTCGCCCACCGGCGCGCCGACGCCGACGGGCAGCCCGAGCGGACCGGGAGCGGGCGCTCTGCCCGGACCGAAGGTCGCGGGCGGCAAGCTCGGCGGGCCAGGGGCAGGCGCGGCGAGCGCCCCGAAGACGGTGCGCATCTTCCCGTCGCTTGGCAATATGTTCCTTCGAAGCCCAACCACGGTGACGATCTATGGCTTCTTGCCCGTCGTGCCGATGGTCCTCGGCTCAGCAATCTGGATGATCCTCGTCTCGCTAATGACCAGGCCGCCAAGCAAAGCGACTATCGACAAGTACTTTTCGCCGGCTGGCGGAAGATCACCCGAGCCGGAGCCTGAGAAGGAGCTAGTTTAGTTTGCGGATACACCAGGATGTCTCGAAAAGCGCGTCGCGAACTGCCAATGTTGTCGATATCTCCGTCAAAGCGCTGTTTCGAGAACTCCCGGAGGCAATCCTACGGTTGGCTGGGATTAACGTCGATCCGAGCGCGGTCCGCGTTGAGGATCCAAACGTCAATTTACCGGAACTACGCGCGGACCACGTCTTTATTCTCGATGACGCGACGTCGGGCATATTCGGCGCGATCTACCTGGAATACCAGCTTCATCCCGATCACATGCTCTTAACGGACTGGTTCGTCAAATGTGGAGGTCTGACAAGACAGCTTGGAATGCCGGTATCGCTGCTGGTGCTCTATTTGCAAAAGGGCGATCGCGCTACGTTTCCCGACAGCTACTTCGCCTCGGTCGGAGGATTGAGGACAGAGTTTAGATTCAACGCCATCCGTTTGTGGGAACACACTGCACGCATCGAAAGCGGAGAATTTCCGGAACTCGCGCCACTGCTCGTATTGTGCTATGATAGGCCGACGCATCAAGTTGTCCAAAAAGAGATCGAGCTAATTCGAGGCGCAGGCTTTCCTGACAATATTCAGGCAGATTTGTTTGCGCTAGCGGCAAGGATTGCAAGCCGCAGCTTTGCTCGCTCAGTGTTGATCAGGCTATTTAAGGAGGTGATCCCCTTGGCAAGAGGATCGAGCTTTGTAGATGACTGGATTGAGGAAGGAGAGGCGCGGGGAGAGGCGCGAGGAGAGGCGCGGGGAGAGGCGCGGGGAGAAGCCAACGAAGCGCGACGCCTTGCGAATGTCTTGCTGCGCCAGCGGTTTAGGGAACTGCCTGAAGCCCTTGCCGCCAAGATTAACTCTGCGGAGAAAGACTGGTGTGAGGGCCTCCTGGAACGAGCTATGACCGTGGAAACGCTGACCGAGCTGGAATGGGAAAAATGACCGATCTGCTTACCAAAGAAACCGCACAGGAAAAGTTGGACGCCCACGTACGCGAGATCGTTCAGTGGCATTTCTCGCCCGAGACCGGTTGCCCGTTCTGGCTTGACTGGGCGAAGCAGGCGGGATGGAACCCTGCGGAAGTGATCAAAACGTTCGCCGACCTGCGCCGGTTTCCCCATTTCGAAGATGAGTGGCTCCGTGACGAGCAGAACGAGCGCTGGGTGCCGCGCGCCTACCAGGGACGTCCGTTTTACGTATTTGAGACCGGCGGCACGACCGGAATGCCCAAGCAGCGCATCGGCTGGGAAGACCATTTCAGGGACTACGAAGAGTTCTCAGAAACCCTCGATGACCGGTATTTTCCGCGCGGCGGCAACTGGCTCATGCTCGGCCCGACCGGGCCGCGTCGCCTGCGCCTCTGTATAGAGCACCTGGCGCATGTGCG
>JAYTEU010000787.1:0-3286 GCA_043734985.1 Chthonomonadaceae bacterium | reverse complement strand
GGAGCAAGGGGGTTAGCCCGCTCAGCATCGCCTTGTATCATCGAAACTGTGCTGCAGTGGCGTGTCTCGTGTCCAATCACGCAGACCCAAATCTCTTAGCGTTGAACTGGGGCGCTAAAAACACGCGAGCGATGGGATACATTCGGCCATTGGAATACGCCGAGCAGAACCACATGCCCGAGATCGCCAATCTCCTCCGGGCCGCAGATGGGCGCGTTAGGAAGTAAGACACGCCGCCCCGGCCATGGACCGAATTGTCGCCGGTCGATCAGTCGCGCATTGCGTCCGGAGGCGGGTACCCCTGGGTGCGGCGCGAAGCGCCTCTCTGCCGGGTTGTTTATCGACACAGTCACCGAGAAAGAACACAACCGATGAACCTCCAGCAATCCAGCCTGCTCGCGCTCGCGCTCGCGCTCCTGACCGGCGGCGCGATTGCAGCCCCGACGAATTCCGGCGCCGTATCACAGGGTACGTCCGCCAAGCCCGGGCCGGAACTCGTATCGGAAGGGCTGGCGGGCTACATCAGCATGAACGTGCCGGCACCCCCGCAGGAGTACGGCTATGGCGTCAGCCTCTACGCCACCGCCTGGCCGCTGGTCGAGCGCCCGCTGCGGGACTTCCAGATCGGGCTGGCCTCCATCTGGATCGTGCCGGAGAACCGCGCCGTCAACTACCCGCTGCTGCCCACCGGCACGGTCGCGCGTGACAACTGGCCGGAGCGCGGGCCGAGCTACCGAGACGTCTTTCAGACCATCGAAGGCGGCCTCGGCTTCTGGGCCAGCACCCGCTTCGGATCGACCACGGCCAAGTTCCGGATGAACGGCACCGCCAACGGCTACAACCACGAGATTTCGTCGCCGGGGTGGGGATTCGGCACCACGAAGGCGCTGAACGCGTACCAGATGGGCATCGCGCAGCTCAGCCCGCGCCTCCTCGTGCCGCCGGACGGGCTCACCTTCCGAAAGGACACGTGCGGTGACCTGCTCGGCTACGCCTGGATGGCGCTGCCGCTGACCGAGCCGAAGGCGACGACCGCCGGGCTGCCGGTCCCAACCGGGAACCAGTGCTGGACTATGTTCCTCAATTCGAAGAACTTCCGCGGCCCGGTAGCCTTCTACACTCCGGCCACCTGGAGCCGCATCTCGCGACGGCACGCTCCCGCCGCCGCAAGGGGCCTCGACGCGCGCCCCGGCTTGGTGACCGGCGGCGCGATCGAGATCAACACCGTGCCCCGGTTCACCGCCCGCGACTCCCACGGCGCGACCTTTACCCGCATTCCCCGCCTCCAGTTCCCCGCGGATAAGGAGGGCCGAACCGTCCTTATCCACAACCTGTCTCACTACTCGAAAGATGCGCTCTACCGCCAGGTGGAGCGATGGCTCGCGGGCGGCCCGGCTGCCGACGGCAAATTCGCCGCGACCGCCTCCATTACTCCGACCTGCACGGCCCGGCCGCTCGCCGTGCGGCAGGGGCCGGATAAGCTGCCGATACGCGCCGTTGACAAATGGGTGGAGACGCGAGCCTTCGACAAGACCACCTTCGGCCTCCAGTGGAAGCAGTCCGTCCTCACGCCGTGGACCGGCCAGGTTCGGCGCGGCGCGTTCCCGGAGTACTGCAGGCTGGACGGGAAGGAGCTAACCGCCATCGCCGACGACGAAGTGCCTACCGATACCGGGCTGAAAACGGCGAGCTTCCCTCCCGCCACAACCGACCAATCGTACACTTCACCCGTATCCGGCGACAACTGCTGGCGCAAGCCCGGCCCCAAAGCCGGACCCTTCCAGGCCAGGCTCACCGACGGCAGCACGGTCACCTACTACTGGTACCGCTTCATCGACCAGCCATCGCTTCAGGACGCCGACCTGACCGACGCGGAAAGGACCCGCCTGCAGGCCATCGTGGAGAAGATCCACGCGCAATGGACACCCCGCAAAGAGTACATGCCGCCGCCGAAAGCAGGCACGGTCGCCACGCTGGACCCCGCGCTCCTGGTCACGCCGCCGCGCGGCCTGGAAGTCGGCTACGTCCCCATAGTAGTCCGCCAATCCGCCCGATAACGCATTGGCCCATTTTTCGTATCTTTCGTGTGTTTCGTGGATGAAATCTCAGAGTCTGTATAAAAAGCCCCGCGTTCGCCCCCTAACCCCCAATCCTGGGGGAACTGACTGGTGAAGTACGCGAATTCTCCCCCCAGAATTAGGGGCAGGGAGCGCTTTCTGCACACTCTCTTCGCATCCCGATTACCGCTTCGCCGCCGCGTGCCTGGCATACACCTCGGAGTGCGCCTTTTTCGCGGCGGCGATCAGCTCCGGATACGGGCTGTCGGTGACGTCCACCAGCCCGATGTTGTAGTTCTCCCCGTCGAACCAGCGTCCCGTGATCGGCTCATCGACGTACTGGAACCAGTGGCAGCCGACGAAGCTCGGGCAGTCCGCTACGCTGCGCACATAGGCCAGGTAGGCGGCGGCGCGCTCCGCCAGGTTCGCCTTCGGTCCCAGCCCCTCGTGGAACATGCCGCGATCCAGCGCGCCGAAGTGAAACTCTCCGATCAGAATCGGCTTTCCCAGGTCGTTGGTCCCCGTCCAGTCCGCGCTCTCGACGGCGTCCTTGTAGATGTTAAAGCTCAGCACGTCGGCCACCAGATCATCGGTGACACGCCGCTTGTCGAGCGCGGCCTCCTCTATGGTCTAGACACCGGCGCCTGCCACGGAGGCCGATTGACCGCCCTCGTGCTGCCTGGATTTCATCTCCACTCTGTCCCCGCGCGCGCGAACCATTGGGAGATCGAGAAGCACAAATGGCAGGAACCCGTGCTCCTGTCCAAACCTTGGCTGGACATGGGTTTCGCCAAAACCCAGCGTGAACTCGATCGCTACGCCGATGAGGGCGTCGCCACGATGGCCTCCATCAGGGCCTGGCTCGATTCACTTGGAGGACTGATCGGCGCCTGTTACGAGAAACTGCTTTTGGAAGCGGCACGGATTGAGTTGGAGAGCGGTCCGGAAGGGTTTGCGGTAAGCGCCGAGTCACACCCGCAGAAGGCGTTACTGTACCTCGCTCGGCGCGGCAATCTTGATCTGGAAACGGTACAAAAGCGGTGCCCCACGCCGCGAAAGACGCTCGAAATGGCAGGGCAATTAGGGCTGTTTCCGACGATTCCGGCGCCGGTGCAGCGCTGAAGACCGAAGAGGGATATAATGGCGGATAATTCTAAGGTTTCCCGACGGGAGCTTCTGGCGGGATGGGGAGCGGCAGCTATGACGGAGCGAACCGAGCAGAGCGCGCG
>JAYTEU010000786.1:0-3412 GCA_043734985.1 Chthonomonadaceae bacterium | reverse complement strand
GGGAATTTTTACGGGCGCCTCGCGGTCCATCAGTTTCTGGAAAACCACGCTGATGGCGGCCACGACGGCGGCTATCAGCGTGAAATGCATTCCACGCAGAGCGGGGACCGTCTCTTCCGGCCGCATATAGAGCAGCGCGACGAAGAAGATCAGTCCCCAGAACGGCTGCGCAAGGGCGACCGTGAAGAAGGCGACGCCAACGATCATCGCGGAGACCTGGAGCTCATCACGGCTTCCGAAACCGTAGGCTATGGCGAGCGGCAGGAGGACGCACGCACCGACGATGAGAAGGATTTCGCGAGTCCAAGCCTTGCGGTCTTCCGCTCGGCCGGATTCCGGAATGTGAGCGATGAACTCAGTATCAGGCTTTGGAACCTGATCCGAGCTCATGTTTCATTCCGGTCGGAACTACTGGGCTTTAATACCACGAGGACGGTTCGCAGCAGGATCGAGATATCGAGCCACAGGCTGTAGTGCGAGACATAGATCAGGTCGAAACGCAGCTTATCGCGCGAATCCGTGTGGTAGCCGCCACAAACCTGCGCGAGCCCTGTAATACCGGGACGCACCTGATGGCGCTGCGCGTACGCGGGACTCTGAAGCTCGAACTGGCGCACAAAGAAGGGCCGCTCCGGTCTGGGACCGACGAGGCTCATGTCTCCCATCAGCACGTTCCACAACTGCGGAACCTCGTCGACGCGAAATGCGCGCAGCCATCGGCCGATACCGGTCAGCCGAGCGTCGTTTTTGCCGTTCGCCAGGATCGGGCCCGTCTCTGTTTCCGCATCTATTACCATCGTGCGAAACTTATAAAGCACGAACGTCTTCCCGAACCGGCCCGTACGCTCCTGCGCAAAGATCACCTGACCTTTGGACGACAATCTAACAGCAAGCGCCACCAGCGCCAGAAGCGGTAACAGAATCAGCAGAAGGCACAAGGAACAGACGATATCTATGCCGCGCTTTACCACATCCTTGAATCCGTCGGTGCGCGTTACAAGTCGTACGAGCGCGATGTCTCCAAAGCTCTCCATGTCCGCGACGCGCAGAAGCGCCTCGAAGGGCGAGGGAACGATCCGGACCGTAACCTGCGGATGGCAGACGGTCAGCTCCTCGGCAAGCTGCTGCTGCCAGGTCGGCGCGTAGGCCAGCACTACATCGTCAATGCGGTACTGATCGATGACGCTCAGGATTGTAGAGCGTCCCCCTAGCAGTGGAAATTCCGAATCGTTAGTCCCATCGAGATCGTCATCGACGAACCCGACAACGGTATATCTTCCGTCCGCCATCAGATTACGGGCCAGCGTACACCCGACAGATCCCGCACCCACGACCAGCACCCGCCGCTTGGTACCGCCCATAACGACGCGCAGTTTGCCGGTTTGAGGCTCAGTAGACGGACCACGCCCATCTCCTTGTTTTACCAGGAAGTCCGACGACACTGCCGGAGCCCCGGCTCGCGAGCGTCGCAGGGCGATTCCAATACCGCAAGCCGAAATCGCCCACGCCAGCGCCGCTAATACAGGTATCGCCAGCCAGAAGCTCATAGTGTATCTCCGCACTGGGCAGTCGGCAATCGGCAGTCGGCAATCGGAAATTTATTTTCCGTGTGCCGATTGCCTGAGTCTGACTGCCGTGTTTACCGATTGCCTATTGCCGAATGCCTACTGCCCGTACTACGAAGCGTTGCGCCAATCTCCGGTGCGCCATTCGCGGGTGTCACGAACACGCTCCTTGTCAGGCTCGTCGTTGCGCCGGACGGTCTCCGAGTGCAGCCTGGCGCCCACTCCCGTGGTTCCCAAAGCAGCCTGCCGCACGGAGAGCGTGGGAAGCTGGGCAAGCGACATTTCGATGGCGTCCTTGATACGATGGACGAGCGCCTCGCACTCCGCGCCCAACGCGCGTACGTGCTCTTCGTGTTCGCGGTACACGGCGGCGACCCTGGATCCCGCCTCTTCCGCGTTCCTGCGGGCTTCGTCGACCACTTGGTCGATCTGAGTGCGGGCATAGGACCGCTCTGCCTCAATGTCAGCATGCAGGCGCTGACGCTGCTCTTCCGCGGACTGGACCATCTCCGCATAGCCCACGCCGTTGTCGCCCGTCAGGCCGCGCAGAGCCTGAAGCTCCGCCGACATCGCCGCTGCCTGGCTCTGAAGCGACTCCAGCATGCGATTGGCATCGGCAACCTGAGCGGCGGCGCTTCGGCGCGCTTCCGCGACCATCGACTCGGCTTCCTTCCGCTCCTCCATAATCAGTGCATCGTGCTCAAGTCTGGCATCCGTGAGCGCTCCATCGAGCGCCCCCCGCACCTTTTCCCGCGCCTCCTTGAGATCCTGCACCAGCCGCGCGGACTCTTCTTCCGAGCGCTTCTGCCCTTCAAGCGCCGCGATCTCGCGCTTCTCGGCATCGGACGCTCGCCGGCGCATGGTCTCCAGCTCGGAGGTCATCTGTTCCAGGAGCCGCTTGCTTTGGTCCGCTCGCACGCTTTCCGACTGAACCTGCGACAGCAGGCTCTCCAGGCGGCTGTTGATCTTTCGAACGTAGTCGTCCACCGCGCCGACGTTGTAGCCATGGATAGACTTGGGAAATCCGCCAGGCGGTGTATCGTTTGCACTTGTCATAACTATCTCCTCCCGGATAGGTTCACTCTGGGTCCAGCCGGTATCCGTTCCAACTTTAGCGCTTTGCACCGTCGATAATTCGATGTCCGGTGACTGTTGCCGCGCCAAATCCCGAGTTTCAAACAGTAAATCAGCGTCTTCAACGGCTCTTTGCCTGCCCGGCGGCGGCGCGGTCAATCGCGTTTCCGTCACTTCAAATGCTGGGTCCATCTGTTCATCCTCACTAGTGTTCGCGGCGTCAGCCGATGGGACGGGCTCTGCCGAAGGTGAATCGTACACTGCCGGAACCGTTTCTGAAGTGTTCGGCGCTGAAGTAATTGCGGGATCCGCCACGCGTGAAGCGAACACGTGTAGAGCATTTACCGCAATATCCGGCGCTGCCACTACCGCGGGTTCCGCCCAAAGTGAACCGCTCGAAGTTGGAGCCTTTTCCATTTTATGCGGAGTTACCGCCGTTATAGGTTCTGCCCCGAGCGATGCGTTCAGGGCAGGGACCGTTTCCGCGCTTTCAAATGCTGCTGCGTCGTGCATTTTGACGGCGGTAGAAACGGACGGGCTGGGATTCAAGTCGCCGACTTCTCCGGCCTCCAGAGCGGGCATCATGGCGGCAGGCGGCGGCGGCATATCCCGCAGTTCACGCTCGCAGCTTCCGATTAGGCCTGGTGGCGCGTCCATCAGCACGCTGCCCATGATTTGAACGTCAGACAGCACGAACATCTCGCCGAGCCTATGTTCCGCTCCGGTCAGTGGCTCGACGGCACGTACGCATAACAGGGCGGCATCCACGATCG
>JAYTEU010000785.1:0-2847 GCA_043734985.1 Chthonomonadaceae bacterium | reverse complement strand
CGGCGGTCGAATCGAATGCAAGGAGCCGTCCCTCATGTTCTGTCCTCTGCTTCCACGTGTAAGAACTCCCTGGATTCCCGCCAATCTGCTTCCGGAGTTTGCCTTTCTCCGAGGCTTATACGCAGATGTCGCAGATGGACGCAGATGGATATGGTGGATGCTTTCTCTTCTTTTATGTGTGTGCCTTGCTGCTCCTGCGGTTGCACAGCCGCGCAATGCGGGCTTTGCCTGGATAGAAGGTGAGACGCCTGTCTCTGCGAACGTGAAATTTCAGGCGGCGGGATGGGGGCATTCGGAGTTTCTCTCCGGGCAGAAGTGGCTGCAAGTCTCTATCGATGCGGACAAGGTGGAGAAAGAACTGCCTGCCGGGGGCGCGGTGCTGGAGTACCGGTTTCAGGCTCCGACGAGCGGGAAATATGAGATATGGAACCGGATCGGGTATGAGTTTGTGCGTTCGCCGTTCGAGTGGCGGGTGGACGCTGGGGCGTGGGCGCGCATCGGGCCGGAGCAGCTCACCACCGACCTGATGGAGCTGCAGGACTGGAACGAGGTCGCGTGGCTGAAGATGGGCGATCGGCCGCTGACTCCCGGCGCGCACACGCTGTTCATCCGGCTGCCGAAGACCCTCGACGATAAGGGCCGGACCGCCAAAGTGCTCTACGCTTCGGACGCCCTCTGCGTGCATCTCGGCGCGTGGACCCCCTATTCCCACTTCAAGCCCGGCCAGGATTGGCGCGACGCGAAGGACCGAGAGGCGGCGAAGATGGTGTTCCAGGCGCCCAGTGCCAATTCTACTCCGACGCCGGTGGAACTCAGCCTCGCCGGACAATGGGAGGTATGCCGGAATGACGAGCAGACGCCCGGTGAGGTGGCCGCGCCCATCAGGGACTTCCCGGCAGAGCCGCGCTGGAAGGCGATTGCCGTGCCATCCGACAAGATGCAGAAGCCGGAACTGGTGATGGCGCACCGGCTCTGGTACCGGACGCGGCTGAACGTACCGGCGGCGGACGCGGGACGATCGTTCCAGATGATCTTCCCCCAGAACAACCTCAATACCACAGTATATGTCAACAAGATCTACTGCGGCTTCAATAAGAACCCCTATGCGCGCTTTGCGATCGATATTACAAAGGGCGTCAAGCCGGGTGTCAACGAGATTTGGGTCGGTATCCGGGACGCCTACTACGGGTATTCCGCCAATCCGAAGGACCCGATGAAACTGCGCCGCAAGTTCAACCTGCCGCTTAGCTTTTCGCACCAGGGCTTTCAGGAGCTTGCCTACCCGGTCTGGGGCGCGTTCCAGTCCGGTATCCTGGTGGCGCCGCAACTGGTGATCGGCGGGCCGGTCTACGCTGCCGATGTGTTTGTGAAACCGTCTGTTGCCAGGAAGGAGCTGACGGCCGAGGTAACGCTGACCAACACTACGGCGAAGGCGGTTTCGGGAACGGTGGAGTGCCGCGCGGTGAGCGTGAGCGAGGGGAGGGCCGGCGGGACGCCGGCGTGGGCGGTGGCGCTGTCGTTCTCTCTGGGCGCGGGCGAGACGAAGATGGTTACGGTTTCGAAGGCGTGGGGAAGATTGGACGCGCTCCCCGGCCCCACCCGCCTTCCCAAAGGCCGGGCCGATGCGGCCGATCCGTCCGATCCGAAACTATGGTGGCCGGATAGCCCGTCGCTGTACAGCCTCGCCGTCCTGGTCAAGCCGAGAGGCGCACCGGTGGACATCCATTACGAGACGTTCGGCTTCCGGGAGTGGACGATCGACGGCATCCATCTCAAGCTCAACGGCATCAACTATCACGCCTACGGGGACGCGCACGGGGACGGCACGCCGGACGAGTGGCTCGCCGCGCACCAAAAGTCGCACCAGACCGCGATGCGCTTCTGGGGGACGGAGTGGAAGGGCATGCCGCCGGAGGAGGCGCTCTCCTGGATGGACAGAAAAGGCCTGGTCGTGCGGCGGCAGGGGATGCTCGACGGCGAGGCGATCGGCTACATGGCCATCGAGAACGACCCGGCGCTGAAGGAGCTGTACAAGTCTGACGTGAAGATGGACCTGATGCAGAATTGGAAGGACCAGATGGTCGCGCAGGTGAAGGGCGAGCGGAACCACCCCTCCATCATGGTCTGGTCGATCGAGAACGAGTGGCTCTATATCAACTGCATCAACCTGTACGCCGGCATGATGGACAAGTTCGAGGCCGAAGTGGCGAAGGTCTCCTATGCGGTGCAGGATGCGGACCCAACGCGCCCGACGATGACCGACGGTGGCGGCGCGACCAAAGACCAGTCGATGCCGCTCCACGGCAATCACTACGTGTCCGGCCCTATGCAGCAGTACCCGACCCTGGCATACGAGGACAATGTCGAGGGCGGTGGGCGCGGGCGGTGGGTTTGGGACAGGCTGCGGCCCCGCTTCCTGGGAGAGGACTTCTTCTTCGCCGGCAACCACCCGGAGCTGTCTGCCATCGGCGGGGAGGCGGTCTTCGCGGGCAAGCAGGCGCAGCTTCCTGCCTCGTCTCTCATGCAGCGCATCCTGCACGAAGGCTATCGCTGGGCCGATTTCGCGGGCTGGGACCTCTATGTCCAGACGAGCGACGGCGACGGCAGCCAGTACAACTCCCTCTCGCCGCGCGCGGTGCTCTGCCGGGAGTGGGACTGGACCTTCGGCGCGGGGCAGCAGGTGAAGCGGACGCTCGCGATCTTCAACGACACGCACTACGACGAGCCGATCACATTCTCCTGGGCGTTCACCTTGGAGGGGCAGCGAGTTGCCGCCCAGACCTCGTTGAATTTCGTCCCGCCAGGCAAGAACATGAAGCTGGAGATCACGCTGCCGATTCCGGACGG
>JAYTEU010000784.1:0-4465 GCA_043734985.1 Chthonomonadaceae bacterium | reverse complement strand
CAGCATGGCGCGGAGAACGTTGTGCGTGCCCGTCACATTGACGCCGAAGTAATCCTCGTCGTTGCGGAGCTCTGCGGATTGAGCATTGTACGCAGCGCTGTGAATGACGGCGTCGCAGCCGCGCATTGCATGCGTAAGCGCGCCCGCATCGCGGATATCGGCCTGGACGCTGATGCCCTTTTCCGGGTCTGCCATCGGCTCCAGATCGTAGAGCACCAGTTCGTTGTCCGCCGCGAGGCGCCTGTCGAGGGCCGTTGCAAAGTTCCCGCGCGCGCCCGTTATCAATATTTTCATTGCGAAATGTCCTCGCTTCTATAGCTCGTTTCATTGGTGTCGATGCGCGCATTGTACAACGAACAATTGTCTCCTGTCAACAGACCCGATGGCGGCGTTGACGGACGTTCTATCGCCCCCGCATTGCGACAACGAAGCGCGGATTGGCCGGGAAGATCGGAGAAACGATTATGCAGGTCACCTTCTGGGGAACACGCGGGACACTGCCGGTCCCCGGCCCGGAAACCGTACGGTATGGGGGCAACAGCACGTGCGTTAGCGTCTTGACCGACGCGGAGGAGCTGCTTATCCTGGATGCGGGCACGGGAATTCGCAACCTGGGAAAACAGGTCGCCGCGCAGGGAGGGCCGCGCAACGCAACGCTCTTTCTTAGCCACAGCCATTGGGATCACATTCAAGGCTTCCCGTTATTTGCGCCCGCCTTCGACGATCGGTTTTCATTGACTATTTTGGGCTGTGCCGCGCATCCTCAGAGTCTCCGTGAAATCCTCGCTCGCCAGCAGTCCTCTCCCGTCTGGCCGGTACCGCTCGGCGCGCTGCGCGCTCAGATCGATATCGGCGATTACTGCATGGGTTGGTTCGATCAAGGGAGTGTCCGCATTCGCACCTATCCGCTGTGCCACCCGAACGGCGCCTGCGGTTTCCGCATTGAGGAGAAGGGGCGCGTGCTTGTGTTCATGACGGATAACGAGCTGCCGAACAGAGGGCCTGAGTGGGACGGGTTCGCCGAATTCTGCGAAGGCGCGGACCTTCTGATCCACGATGCTCAGTACACGGATGTGGAGCTCGAAATGCGCAAGGGATGGGGGCATTCGACCTTTTCGCAGGCTGTCGCGCTCGCGAAACAGGCCAGAGTAAAGCGGCTTGCCCTATTTCACCACGACCCGGATCGCACGGACGCCCAGATGGATATCCTTGTTGCCTCAATTCAGAACGAAGTGGAGTGTAGCGGAGCCGGGCTTTGCGTTTTCGCCGCCGCGGAGGGCGATACTCAGATCGTCTAAGGCGGGTATCGACGAGCGACGATAAGTTCTGGAATGTCTCGGGATACGGAATCAATCCATTTGTACGCTGCCCGGCCGGTTGTTTGTGTTGTCGTTGAGAGAGTTCTGAGAGACTCGCGTGTTATGATTCTCATCGTGGATCAACTGTCGCGGACTCCTTCCATCATTGTCGATTGACGGTCCCGTCGTCGAATGCCGCGTACTCCGGTCGATCCTACTTCCAAATCCCGTAGGTCGAGAATCTCGCCGCGAAAGAGCAACACAATAATGAATGAACCTTGGGTGATCCATCTTCTCGGTGGCCTGCGCGTGGTTTCGTCGGAACGCATCATCACGCGGTTTCGGACGCAGAAGACGGCAGCGCTCCTGGCGTATATGGCTTACCACCGTGGACGGAGCCACGTGCGGGATCTGCTGATCGAGATGTTCTGGCCCGACAGCGAACAGGAATCGGGGCGGCACAGCCTTAGCCTCGCTCTCTCCTCTTTGCGGAACCAGTTGGAGCCGCCCGGGGTGTCGGACGGCGCCGTCATCATTGCGGACCGTTATTCGGTCGAACTAAACCCGGTAGCGTTCACGACGGACGTTCATGCCTTTGAAGGCGCCGTTCGCCTGGCCGCCCAGGCACGCAACGCGCCCAACCGCCTCACCCTATTCGCGGATGCTCTGGATCGCTATACAGGGCAGCTGCTGCCCGGGTTCTACGATGATTGGATCACGCCGGAACAGGAGCGCCTGGCACAACGGTACCTTCAAACCTCTACTCAGTTCATCTCACTTCTGGAGAAGGAGGGGCAGACCGAGCGAGCGCTGGAGATCGCTCATTGTACCGTGGCGCGGGTGCCGCTTTACGAGGACGGGCAGCGAGAACTGATCAGACTGTTAGCCGCTACAGGGCAGTTCGATTCGGCCATTCGACAGTATCGAGAGCTCACAAGGCTGCTGCACGATGAGCTAGGTGAATTGCCTCAGAGGGCCACCACGGACCTGGTGAACCAGATCGAAAACCGGGTCGAGGCCGAGAAGACAGCCTTTAGCGGAACGGAGCGGCGCCCTGATATTCGAATAGCGACCCGGACGATTCCGTCCCCGCATCCTGCCGCGCTTCCAACCGGCACGGTGAGCTTCCTCCTGACTGAAATCGCAGGAGCGTCCGGCCTGTCGGAAAGCGACCGAGAAGCGTTTCGAACCGCGCTCTCGATCCACCACGCGCTCCTGCGTCGCGAGTTTCGGCGCGTTGGGGGCGTCGAGGTCAAGGATTCCGGGCACTCCTTTAGGGTTGCGTTCGTTACAGCCACCGATGCGCTCGATTGCGCCGTCTCGTGCCAGCGCGCGCTTTCGGCCCAGGATTGGCCCGTTTCTCTTCGCTCAATGTCCGGTGGAGAGCCCATGACGCTCCAGGTGCGCATGGCAATTCACACCGGCGACGCGGAACTCGATGACGGCGAGTACCACAGCCATGCGCTCCTGCGCGGCGCCCAGATGATCGAAGCCGCGCACGGCGGGCAAGTATTGTGCTCCGATACGACCGCCGCGCTGCTCCGCCGCGATCTGGAGCCTGAGATCCGGTTGCGCGATCTAGGTATCTATCGGTTAAAGGGCATCGAAAACCCAGAACGGCTGTTTCAGGTCGACTACCCAGGCATGGCGCGGCGCGATTTTCCTCCGCCGGCGGCAGAGGCCGCACTCACCGCGAAGATCCCGCTTCAGTTTACGCGCTTCATTGGGCGCGAGCAGGAGCTGGACCGGCTGGAAGAGATGCTGCATCCAGATCGCGGTCATGTGCGGCTCGTAACTCTCACCGGGCCGGGAGGCACGGGGAAAACTCGTCTAGCGGTCGAGGCTGCCGGCCGTATGATCGAGGCGTTCAACGGTGCGATCTGGTTTGTGCCGCTTTCAGAGATCGTAGACTCGCGCGTGATCATGGACAGTATCGCCGCCACGATGGCTTTGCCTCTGACAGCGAATGCCGGCCCGCTGGATCGTGTTCGGGAAGCGCTTTCGAAGCAGCGTTCACTGCTGGTCCTCGACAACCTGGAACAGCTCGTCATGGACGCCGGTGCATCAAGGGGGTCGGACGCCGTGGAGGAGGTCAAAGCGCTCCTAGAATCTCTGCCCGACCTGTCGATACTATCTACCTCCAGGGCGCTTCTAGGTCTGCCTGGAGAGCATGAGTTTGTCGTTCCTCCCCTGCGCACGCCCGGAGGAAATGAGAGCCCCCACGGCCTTGGAATGTTTGAAAGCGTGACGTTATTCGTAGACCGCGCGCAGGCCGTGAAACCGGATTTCCGAGTCACCAACCAGAATGCCGCTGCGGTCGCTGAGCTGTGCGACAGGCTGGAGGGCCTTCCCCTGGCAATCGAGCTCGCCGCGGCGCGCGCCCAGGTATTGACTCCGGTCCAGATGCTGGCCCAGCTCTCCAAGCGATTCGAGTTCCTGGTAAGCCGAAAGCGCGGCGTCGCGGAGCGGCAGCGAACGCTGCGCGCGGCGGTCGATTGGAGTTACCGCCTGCTCGCCCCTGACTTGCAGAGATTCTTCGCCCGCCTGTCGGTGTTTCGGGGCGGATGGTCCGTGGAGGCTGCGGAGGAGGTCTGCGATGAGCCGCTGGCGCTCGATTTCCTTGCGCAACTGCGCGAATGCTCGCTCGTCCTCACGGAAGAGCGCGGAAGCGAGATCCGCTTCCGGCTCCTGGAAATGCTGCGCGAGTATGCAGCCGAACGGCTGACGGTGGACGAACAGGAATCGGCCGCTCACCGCCATCGACGCTACTATCTCGACCTTGCCACGCAATCCGAAGCGGAACTGACCGGGCCGGACCCGACAGAGTGGCTGAACCGGCTGGATGCAGAACTGGACAATTTCAGGACGGCGCTCGCTATCAGACCGGCCTTGTCTCTAAAGGACCACCAGGCTGAGATCGGTACGCAGGTCGCCGGCATCGCGACACGCCTGAGCCTCACGGTCTCCCTTTCGCGTTTCTGGTCAATTCGCGGCCATTCGCGGGAGGGCCGCAGAGCGGTTGCAGAGCTGTTGGCGCACGTGCCTCGGGATCACAATGAGCTTGGCGAGAGCCTGGTGCGTGCGCGAGCGCTCGGCGTGGCGGGATCACTCGCCCACGATTGCGGCGATCTTGAGCCGGCGGGGCGCTATCTGGAGGAATGCGTCAC
>JAYTEU010000783.1:0-3151 GCA_043734985.1 Chthonomonadaceae bacterium | reverse complement strand
ACTGATCGTCTGCGTGAACCGCGGCCCGACGATCGACAAAGAATCGATGGAGCATTTCGAGCAGCGCACCCACAAGCGGCTGATCGACATCCTGGAGCCTGGACCGAAGACCATCGACGCGCTTATGCGCCTCGACCTTCCGAGCGGCGTGGACATCGAAATAAAACTGTAGGATGGCCGATTGGCAAAAGTGGCGGGAGATGGCGCGCGAGTCGCAGACGGCTGCAATTGTCCTGGAACACGAACAGTTATTGCGGCCAAGCGCTAGCCGTTTTTACTATGCGGCATTCCAAATATCGACAGCGGTCCTTCTTTATCTGAAACTGACTCCGCCCTTAGGCGAAGAAGGATGGAGCCATGCATCAACTCCCGAAATTCTACGGGACCGTTTGGAACCTGTGCTGAAATCCATGGATGATAGGCGCAAACTTGCTAGACAGTTGAGCGAGCTATATAAGGTCCGTATCGAGGCGGATTACATTGGCGAAAGCACTGTCGATGCAAAGAAGTCACAGGAAAGTGGCCGCAAGGCCAAGTACTTGGTGAAGAAATTGGAGGAGATTCTTCCATGACACAAAGTATGACCGCTACGAATACACATTTGGACGGAACTGTCCATCAGTGGCTAGAGAACGAGTTTATCCGTCGAAACATTAGCGCGCTTATCCACGATGACTTGATTCGGTATGAGACGAACTGGCTCATAGTAGTCCCGGTTTACATACAGGGAGTGCGGAATATCCATTCTACCGACCCTGATTACTTGGAATACATTAAGAACGGCGATCACACAACATATGTTCAGGGTGTTCTGGAAATTCACGATCGGGCCTCAATCCTTCAGGAGGTTGAGGACGCTTGGAACGATCAGACACCAAAACCGGCTGTACAATTAGTTCTTCGACCAGCAGGAAATTAAACCTAGGAGACAAACGTGGTAGACACAATTCTGGGCAGGAAAATCGGCATGACCCAGGTCTTTGATGACCGGGGTGAGATAGTGCCGGTTTCCGTGATAGAAGCAGGCCCCTGCATTGTCACGCAGCTCAAAAGTGTTGAAACAGATGGCTATGTAGCCGTCCAGGTCGGTTTCGGAGAGATCCGAGCCAGGCTTGTCAACAAACCGGAAACGGGGCATTTTCAGAAGGCGGGCGTCGATCCGACCCGCTATATTCGCGAGATCCGAACCGAAGACACATCCGACGTCAAGCTGGGAGACGCCATCAAGTGCGACATCTTCCAGCCGGGGATGCGCGTCAAGGTATCCGGAACCTCAAAAGGCAAGGGATTCGCCGGCGTCGTGAAGCGGTTTCACTTCCACGGCGGCGACATGGGCCACGGCTCCATGATCCATCGCAAGCCCCAATCGGGCGGCGCGACGGATGCCGCGCGAACGTTTAAGGGTACCCGCAAGCCCGGACAGATGGGCAACAAGCAGGTTTCGGTGCGCGGACTGCGCATCGTTCGCGTGGACCCGGAAAAGAATTTGCTGCTGATCGAAGGCGCCGTTCCCGGCTCCGACGGCGGCTTGCTAACCATTCAGCGGTTGAAACAACGCTAGGAGAGACCCGGACAATGGCAACAGTTACCCTATATAATATGGAAGGGAATGAGGTCGGTTCGTTGCCCCTGCCTGACGCGATCTTCGGCGTGGACTATAACGAGTCGCTTGTACATCAGGCGATCGTTGCTGAAGAGGCGAACAAGCGGCAGGGAACCAGCAACACGAAGCGGCGACGCGAAGTGCGTGGTGGCGGACGGAAACCGTGGCGGCAAAAAGGCACCGGCCGTGCCCGCGCGGGTACCAGCCGCTCCCCCCTGTGGCGCGGCGGCGGCGTAGTATTCGGCCCCCACCCTCGCGATTATCGGAAGGCATTCCCCGTAAAGATGCGCCGTGGCGCGATGCGGTGCGTGCTGTCCGGCAAAGTGTCGGAAGGCGCGGTTATCGGCCTCGATGCGCTCTCGTTCGGCGATACGCCCAAAACCAAGAGTGCAATTTCACTGCTTAAGGCGCTCAACCTTGGAAATACGCGGCGCGTCCTGATCGTTATCCCGGAATACGACGAGACGCTGTACAAATCCACGCGTAACATCCAGGGCATTGAGATGCGCTTTGCGCCGAACTTCTCGGTCCGTGACGCCCTGAATGCGCACAAGATCGTGATCGTCGAAGGCGCCGTGGCCAAGATCGAAAGCGTCTGGCTGCCGGGCGGTCCACTAGAGGCCCAGGAAGCCGCGGAGGTGACGGCATGAGAGATCCGCATGATATTATAGAGCGGCCCCTGCTGACGGAAAAGAGCAACGACCAGGCGGCCGACAACAAGTACCACTTCCGCGTCCGTCTCGATGCCAACAAGATCGAGATCAAACAGGCTATCGAGCACATCTATGCCCGTGACGGCGTGACGGTGAAAGCCGTCAACACCCTTCGCGTGAAAGGCAAGAAAAAGCGCGCGATGGTAAAGGGCGGCAAGGCGGGATACAGTCCCAACTGGAAGAAAGCCATCGTCACGACGGACAAGCCGATTGTCCTGTTCGAGGGGGTCTGATAGATGCCTATAAGAAAATATAAACCTACAGGTCCCGGCCGTCGCTTCCGGTCGGTCTCCACTTTTTCCGAGCTGACCCGTAACAAGGCAGTGGGAATTATGCGGCGAGGCAACCAGCCGGTGGAGCCGCACAAGCCGCTATTGGCGCCGATCCATAGTACGGGTGGACGTAACAACAAGGGCCGAATCACGCACCGCTTCCATGGCGGCGGCCATAAGCGTATGTACCGCATCATCGACTTCAAGCGTGACAAATACGAGCAGCCCGGCACGGTCCTGACGATCGAATACGATCCCAACCGCTCGTGCCGCATCTCACTGGTAGAGTACGGCGACGGCGAAAAGCGCTATGTGCTGACTCCCATCGGCATGAAAGAGGGCGACATTATCATCGCCAGTGATACGGCGGATATCAAGCCCGGCAACAGCATTCCGCTTCGCGCGATCCCGGTCGGAACTACGATCCATAATATCGAGCTTCACCTTGGCAAGGGCGGCCAGCTTGCGCGATCTGCGGGCGCAGGCGCGCAGCTTATGGCGAAAGAGGGCAAATACGCCCAGATTCGCCTGCCATCCGGCGAGACGCGTCGGATACTGCTAAC
>JAYTEU010000782.1:0-4519 GCA_043734985.1 Chthonomonadaceae bacterium | reverse complement strand
CGCGTTCAGGAGCGGGTGCTCCTCCAGCGACCTCGCGACTGCTTTTACCAGGATATCGGTGTAGGAGAGCCGAACGCCGTACTTCTTCTCGACATCGGGCAGCGCGCGCGTCCGAAACTCCGCGCAGGAGGTCATGTCGACTTCCAGGATGAGCGTCACGTGCGGCGCGGTAAACGCCGACTTCACCACGTTATCCGCGATGCGCTTTCGCATTCCGCCGAGCGTGATCGTGGTCACTGCCGCAGAGGAAGTGGTGGCAGGAGTTACTTTTGCGGCAGTGGCCGACTCGGTGTGCCGAAGCACGTCCTCGCTTCGCACGCGGCTGCCGGGCAGTCCCGTCGCCAGTGCGCTCAACTCCACGCCCAGGTGATCCGCCATGCGGGCTGCGAGGGGAGTCGAGCGGGTCGCGGAGCGTTCCGGTGACACGGAGCGCGTGCCCGTCGAACCCAGCACGGCCGCGCGTTCCAGATAGGCATTGACGTCGCGCTCCACTATTCGGCCATCGGGACCGGTGCCACGGCCCGCCAGCGCCACGACCGGCACGCCCCGTTCGTCGGCACGGCGGCGCGCGCGCGGCGATATAAGAACGCGTTCCGTCGTCGAGGCTGCCGATTCGGGCGCGACTCTGGGAAGGTCGAGCGCGAGAAGATCGGAGGTAGGCGTGGCAGCGACGGGAACTTCCGCGCCCCGGTCGGCTTGAGCGCCGAGGAGATGGTCGATCGCCTCGTCCGCCCCTCCGATGATCGCGATGGGGACGCGGATCGCCACAAGGCTGTCCGGCCCAGCCAGAATCGCGCGCAGGACGCCGGTGGCGGTCGCTTCCACCTCCATTGTCGCCTTGTCGGTCTCGATTTCCAGCAGTGTCTCGCCCTCGCGAACGGCATCGCCGACCTGCTTATGCCACTTCAGGATGGTCCCCTCTTCCATGGTAGACCCAAGCTGAGGCATATTGAAAACGTGCGCCATTAATCTTCTTCTTTCCCGTTGCGAATTCTCCCGCGTACGCGGCCATCCTAGAGATTCGACGGACACGTCCCCGTTTCCTCCGGCCCGATCTCCTCTGCAGCATCATTCAGTTCTCGGTACGGAGGGGCCGCGTACTGAGAACTGTATGACCCGAATTTCCTTGACAGGCGGGCAAACACGGCCTATAATCACCCTATGCTCGTGCCTGCTGCTTCAACTACACACAACGGAGCGTGCGTGGCGGGATGGCATAGAAAAGGATGTGCAAGCGCATGCCCGTCGATGCGAACATTCTGCGCACTGTCCGCCTGTTCGACGGAATGGGCGCCGACCAGTTCACGCTCGTCTCGGAGCGTGGGCGGCTGCGGGCGTACAAGCCCGAGACCGTCGTCATCAACCAGGACGATACCGGTGAGACGCTTTACCTTATTATGAAGGGTATCGTCAAAGTCTCGCTCAATCGCCCGGACGGCCGGGAGGTCTTTCTGGCGGTGCTGGCGTCGGGCGATCACTTCGGCGAGCTGAGCCTGATCGACTCGAAATACCGGTCCGCGAACGTGGTGACGCAGGAGGAGACGCTCCTGCTTTCGATCGACCGCGCCCTCTTCGACGAGTTGACCTACTGCCGCCAGTTCATGCTCAACCTTCTCGCCAGCCTCGCCGCGCGCTCCCGGCGCGGCAACGAGCGCGTCGCCAACCTCGCCACGATGAGCGTGCAAGGACTGGTCGCGCACCACATCCTGGAGTTCGCCCAGCTCTACGGGCAGCGTGGCGCGAACGGCACCGATGTCACGATCCCCATTCGAATCACCCAGAACGACCTGGCGGATGTGGTGGGCGCATCGCGGGAGCGCGTCAACCACGTCGTGAAGCACTTCAAAGAGACCGGCAGCATCTCGGTGAGCAACCAGTACCGCATTACGGTCCACAAGATGGCCGACCTTCAGCGGTGCGTTGAGATGCAATAAGCCAACTTCTTGACTCCGCGCCTGCCCCAAGTGTATACTCACGCAGGTCGTTATGGCCATCACGATCGGCGATGGGGGATCGTCCAGCGGCAGGACAGCGGCCTTTGGAGCCGTTAACCGTGGTTCGAATCCACGTCCCCCAGCCTTCGATTTGAACCTGCCTTGACAATTACGGGCAGTTCTGCCATACTTACAGCCGTCAGTAACTCTATAGCGAACTCTTCGCTCACCGCAGACAGCCGGTGTCCGTAATCGGACTTAATTCCCCATCGGGAACCCGCCGAGGTTGATCGAATCCAACATTAGCAAACAGGCTGACCTATGGGTTGCCTAATCGCCGGGATTCGCTGCCTGCGCCGTGCGCGTCAGGAACGAAGGCCCGGTATTTTAATGCCTCCCGGCTTTCTGCCTCAGTGTCGTTCAGTCACTAAACCCGCGTCGCGGATCAGCTTCGGCTCTCCGCAAAACGCACTCTGTCCGTGAGGGAACCCTATGCCCAACGCCCATAAGGAACATACCGTCGCCGGGCTCCGCGAACTCATCGCCGGCAGCAAGGGGGCGATCCTTACCGACTATCGCGGCCTCACCGTCGCGGAAGTCACCAATCTCCGCAAGAAGCTGCGCGATTCCAATGCGGAGTACCACATCGTCAAGAACACGCTGTTCAAGCTGGCGCTCGGCGGGAAGATTACCCCCGAGCTCGAGCAGTTGCTGGTCGGCCCGACCGCCATCGTCTTCGCGCAGGAAGACATCGTCGCGCCTGCGAAGACCGTCCTCGATTTCGTCGTGGCCGCTAAGAAGGCCGACGTGAAGGTTAAAGGCGGATACCTGGACGGCAAAGTCTACAGCGTTGCCCAGGTAACGTCGATCTCGAAGCTGCCGCCGAAACCGCAGATCGTTTCGCAGCTTATCGGTACCTTGAATGGCCCGGTAAGCAACTTCGTGGGAACGCTGGACGGGATCATCAGCGAATTCGTTCGCACCCTGCAGTCCATCGCCGACAAAAAGAGCGAGGGCGCCGCATCGGCCTAAGCGAAGACGTCAACAGGTCAGCGGGGTTGTCCGAGAGACCCCGGATCCTTTCGGGGAAACCCCTGTCTAAGTTTGCAAAACCCGCTTGCGCGGGTTCAGAATTCAGTCCGCGCAGGCGGACTTCGTGACCTTAGACCGGTACTTCAGTGCCGCGCTCTGAAACTCAATAACGAATTTAACAACGAATTTAACAAGGAGAACCCAATGGCTCTGTCCAAAGAAGAGATCATCGAAGCAATCAAGTCCATGTCCGTCCTGGAGCTTTCCGAGCTTTCCAAGGATCTGCAGGAAGTCTTCGGCGTTTCGGCTGCCGCGCCGATGATGGCCGGGCCGGCCGCCGCGGCAGGCGATGCCGCCGCACCGGTAGTGGAAGAGGCTCCGACGAGCTTCGACGTTGTGATGACCTCGTTCGGCGAGAAGAAGATCAACGTGATCAAGGTCGTCCGCGAGATCACCGGCCTCGGCCTGAAGGAAGCCAAAGACCTGGTTGAAGGCGTTCCCTCCAAGGTCAAGGAAGGCGTGAACGAGGCAGACGCCAAGGCGGTCGCCGCCAAGGTCGAGGCCGAAGGCGCCACGGTCCAGATCAAGCCCGCGGGCTAATCGCCCTGCATAGCGCGGGATGGCAAAAAACAGTCTGCGCAGTTGGGTTTGCCCATCTGCGCAGACTGTTTCGTTCGGCGGCCTTTTGTATGAGTAGCAAGTATGCGTCGACGCGGGGTTAAAACCCCGGTCTAAGATTACCAAACCCGCCTGCGCGGGTTGCGCATCGAGGCCGCGTAGGCGGACTTTGTAAACTTGGGTACCATTTGGCTGCGGCAGTTCTTTGGCGCGCACCAAGACCATCCGTACATTTACTCACTACTTGCCGCGACCGCCGCAATCACCTCCAGGGTGTCGCGGGTAATGTCCGCGAGTTGCACCGTGTTATAGCCCGCCACCCCCGTGTGCAGCGTATCGTGGATCACGTCGACCCACTGCGCGGGCAGCGCCTTGCGTCCGTGCAGGATACCGAGGATCGAGCCGACGGTCGCGCCGTTGCAGTCCGTGTCGAAACAGGCCTGGACCGCGCGGCAGATGCTCTTGGCAAACTCGTGCTCGCCCCACAGTAGGCCGATCGCCACGATCATTGCGTTTGAGATGGTGTGGCACCAGTCGTGGGCACGCTCCTCTTTCCATATTTCGTGTACGCGGTACGAAGCCGTGTCGTAGTCGATCTCGATCTCATGCCACTCCAGCACGCTTTCGATCGCGTCCGCCAGGCGTGATTTGGCCGGTATCTCGGCCAATCCGGCGCGAATGATGGTGGGAATGTCCGACGTGACGAATGCGGCGGCGGTCATCGCCGCGACCCACATCTCTCCATATATCCCGTTCTTCACATGGGAAACGCTCGCATCGCGCCATGCGAACTCCGCCGCTTTCTGCGGGTTCCCGGCTGCCGCATAGCCCCAGAAGTCCGCCCTGATCTGCGCGCCGATCCATTCGCGGTAGGGATTTCGGTACGAAGCGGACGCGGGCGGCGGGATAAGAAGGCAGAAGTTTCGGTAGGCGAC
>JAYTEU010000781.1:0-3793 GCA_043734985.1 Chthonomonadaceae bacterium | reverse complement strand
CGGATGAAGAATCGTATACCCCGGACGACGAGCCGGGCAAGGCGCGCGCGCCGGGCACGCGACCGCCGACGCGCCGCCGACAGCGCCGAATGTAGGTAGAAAAACGGCAATCGGCAGTCGGCAGTCGGAAGTAGGGATTTGTATTTCCCATTGCCGACTGCCGATTGCCTACTGCCCAGTCAATCGCCCGAATCGAGGTCCGTATGTCGTTCTGGTCCAATCGTGTGGAAACGTCGGTCTCGGTGGCGTGGCGCTTGATCGCTCGCGTGTGGTGGCGGGCGCTGATCATCGCGGGCGCTATCTACGCCGGATATCGCCTCCGAAGCCTGATAATAACGCTCTGCGTGGCCGCCGTGATCGCCTTCGTGCTCGATCCCTCCGTCGAATGGCTGTGCCAGCAGCGAGGCTTTACAAAGTTTCACTCCGACATCTACGCATTCTTCGCGCGCTTGAAAGCCCGAATGATGCCGAGATCCACCCCCGCCCCAATCCATTGCAAACACCATACGCTCCGGCTGTGCGCCGCGGCCTACGTATTCATCATCGCGATTTTGATGTTATGGCAGGGCGGCAAGCTCGTAATCACGCCTTTCGCTTCCGAGATCAAAAAGGTCACCAGCAAGCAGGGACGGCAGGAGATCGAGCGCAAGAGGGACGATTTCCTGAAGTGGTACGACAGCGCGGTACCGGAGTGGATGCAGTCTGATAAGATAAAGACCCAGATTCAGAACGCCGACCTCTCCGACCAGATGAACGCGGTAGTCACGGAAGTAGTGAAGGGTCTTGCCGAGAGCGCAAAAGCCGTCGTCGAGATCGTTCTGATACCCGTGCTTGCCTTCTACGTATTGATCGACGGCCGCCGCCTCAAGCACGAATTCGTGGGATTGATGCCTAGGTCCATCCGCCGCGACACAGTGCGTACTCTCAACGAATTTAACCGTATCATGCGGGCCTATATCTCCGGGCAGTTTATCCTCTGCCTATTGGCGGGAGTCATCGTCGGAATCTGGCTCGTGCTTCTGCATATGAAGTACCCGTTCATGCTGGCGGTATTTGCCGGCCTGACGCGCGCAATCCCCGTGGTGGGTCCGATCTTTGGGGCGATACCTATTCTGCTCCTGGTGATCGCCGAGGGAATGGGCTGGCCAACGGCCGTCGCCTTCATCGTGTTCTTCAGCACCCTCCACCTTATTGAAACCAAGTTCATCATGCCTCTCCTCATTGGCGACCGCATCGAACTGCACCCGGTCATTATCATCGTCGTCCTCCTGATCGGCGGTGAGGCCGGCGCACTGCTCCTGGGCAGCCAACTGGGCGCGTTACTGGGTATGTTTTTTGCCGCGCCGCTGACCGCGCTTATACGCGTGCTCGTGCGTCGCTATTGGCTTAAGCTGCCGCCTCGCCCCCCGCGGCGGCCGGCGGAACCTGTGCCGGAGACGGTTGCCGCGCTCCCAATGCCGGAAAGAGGGAAGTGAGTCGGAACTTTATCGCCTTTGAGCGTTAATTTTCCGAATGTGCCGCAGCTTTTCTCTGTACCCTGGCGGAATCATGCTATAATACCGCCGTGGCGAATACCGCCGTTCAGCATTTATAAATTTTTGCGGCAGATTCAAAAAAGAAGGATTCGCGTGTGCCGTGGCGAACTTAGGCCACGGTCGCGCGGGTTCTTTGCCCGTGTGCCTATTGTCAACCCAACGCGGACCTCCTCCCGACCAATTAATGCTTGCCCCGGGGAATCTTAAAACACCGCGCTGAGAGGAGTGCATCACTTATGTCTGACGAGATGGTTCAGGAAAAAACGGAAACAGCGGTCGACGCTGCACCGGATGGAGCCAACGCAGTTGGCGAGCCCGGCGGCGCTCCGCTTGCTCCCGTTTCTTCCTCAGTCGCCGCGCCTGCTGCGACCGATGAACCGGCTCCGGCTCAACCTGTCGCGCTTACCGCGGCTTCCGACCCGCCCGTGCCATCAGCGCCCGCCGCCGGCTCCGACGCAGGCGAATTCGAGAGGGCGATGCAGGATTACGACAAGCAGTTCGACCAGTCGCTTAACCAGCTTCTACAGGACACAGTCGTGAACGGCACGGTTATGCGGATCGATCGCGAAGGCGTCCTGGTAGACGTGGGAGCTAAGTCCGAAGGCATAATTCGCCTTAACGAGCTCTCCAGGGACGCCGGCCCAGGCGTCAATCCTGAATCGATTGTAAAGGTCGGCGAGCAGATCCGCGTTTACGTCATCGAAGCGGAAAATCAGGATGGAATTCCCGTGCTTTCCAAAAAGCGCGCGGACTTCGAGCAGGCCTGGGAGCGAGTGCAGCAGTCTCGCGAGACCGGCGAAACACTGCGCGCGATGGTTACCGACCGCGTCAAGGGCGGCCTGGTGGTCGACCTGGGCATACGCGGCTTTGTTCCGGCATCGCATGTGGGAACCGGAAGCCTCAAGAACAACCTCGACAAATATGTCGGCACGGAGATCTCCCTCAAGGTCATCGAGGTGGATAAGGACAAGCGCAAGGTTGTTCTGTCCAACAAAATGGCCGCTCAGGAAGAACGTGACGTTCGCAGCGCCGAAACCAAGGCGTCGCTAACGCCCGGACAGGTCCGGCATGGCATCGTTCGGCGTCTAACGCCTTATGGGGCGTTTATCGACCTTGGCGGCATCGACGGCCTGCTCCACATCTCCGAGATGTCCTGGACGAGGATCAACGACCCCAAGGAGGTACTTCGCGAAGGGCAGGAGCTCGATGTCCTGATCCTTAAGATGGACCTGGAAAACAACCGCGTATCGCTTGGGCTGCGCCAGATACTCCCGGATCCGTGGGCCGAAATACCCAACAAATACAAAGAGGGTGATGTTATCACCGGCGCCGTTACGCGTCTCGTTCCTTTCGGAGCGTTCGTGCAGGTAGAGGGCGGCGTGGAAGGCATCATTCCGAATAATGAGCTTGCTCGCAGCCGTAGCGGCAAGGGAACCACCCCCCCGAACGTAGGGGAAGAGGTGACTGTCAAGATCATTCAGCTCCTGCCGGAGGGCCGCAAAATGACCCTCTCGCTGCGAGCCCTGCAGCCTCCGGAAGAGAACGTGCCGGCGCCGGCCAGACCCGCCGGAGCGCCGGAAGAACCCGGCCGGGAGACGTCCACGACCGCGGCCGCGCGGCCAAAACGCGCGCGCGCCGACAGGACAGGGGAACGGGACGACCGCGAAGAGTACAACCGATTCGCGGGCGGACGCCAGGAAGAGCCGCGCTTTACTATCGGCGACGCATTTGCCGCCGCCAAAAAAGAGCGCAGCCGACGCGAGCGAAGACCTAATCCTGAAGAGGAGTTCGACGAGAACTTCGATTACGATGCCGAGATCGACGAGGACGCGAATGTCGAGGAGGAGACCGCCGATATGGAGCATGGTCCCGTCGAAGACACCCCCTCGCATGAGGCTGCCGATCACGGCGCTGAAGCGCCGTCCGCGGGTTCCGAAGAGGCAGCGGCCCCATCGGAGCATGCCGAGGAGAAGTAGGCACGCGTGCTGAATGGTAGTGGGGATCACCGGTGGAATTGCATCCGGCAAGAGTGCGGTAACGCGCATGCTCCGGGAACGCGGAGCGGTGGTCTTCAACGCGGACGATGCTTCAAGGGCCGTTCTTTCTGTCGGAGGCTTACTATTGAAGTCGCTGGCGGAGGCGTTCGGCCCGAAAATACTGAACGAAGACGGCGCGCTCGATCGCGCCGAGCTCGGCCGGAAGATCTTCTCCGATGCAGCTGCCCGTGAGAAGCTGAACCATATCATTCATCCCGCTAT
>JAYTEU010000780.1:0-9263 GCA_043734985.1 Chthonomonadaceae bacterium | reverse complement strand
CGGCCGCACCCATGGGGTACCCGCCTCCGGACGCAATCCAGCTATTGCGAGTCCGGTCGGTTGTGCGAATCGACCGAAGGCCGCCACTTAGACGGAGTGCGCATGGACGCAGCAGCCAATCCGCAGGTTCCAGGAAGACGGCCCCGACTGTTGGCCGCCACTTAGACGGAGTGCATATGGACGCTGCAGCTGTCGGCGAACTTATCAAATCGAAGAAATTGGAGGAGCGCCTTCGCGCCGTGCGGCTGGCGGCCCGGCTTCCGGAGGGCGAGCGAATCGCGCCCTTGCTGCTGCTGCTTCGCGACCGCGCTAACTATGTGGCGGCGCTGGCGGCGGAGACGCTCGGGGCGTGCGCGGATTGGCAGAGCGCCCGCGAGATGCGCGAACAATTCCTCTGGCTCTCCGAAGACGGTCTAAAGCGCGATGCCGGCTGCCACATTCGATCCCAACTAGCCTACGCTTTCGGCAGGCTGGAGTACACCCCGGCGCACGACGCGCTTAGGATCGGACTCCGCACGTTTCAGATTGAGGCGGTCGGTGGCGTGCCGTTCGACACTGCCGCCTCCCTGCGCGCCAACAGCGCCCTCGCGTTCGCACACCTGCGCGATCCCGAAGCCGTCCGCGAGATCGCGCCGCTGCTGTTCGACAACGGCGAAAACCGGATCGAGCGCATGCTCCACCCGGTAGGAATCGCGAAGCGCATCCTGCCGGAAGTGCGGAAGAAGATGGCTCAGGCGCTTGGAGCGACGGGCGATCCGGCTGCCATTATCCCGCTTAGCCTGAAGCTGCGGTTCCCTGCCGACGAAGCGCCGGATGTGCTTCAGGAGTGCATGCAGGCGGTGGTGGCCCTGGAAGCGGAGGATGCGCTCGAACTCTTTCTGCCGTACCTGGGGCACCACGATACGCATCTGGGAGCCTACGCCGCCCTGATGATCGCCCAGACCGGCGCGCCGGAAGCGCCCGACCTGCTGAAATCGGCGATTGAGACGCTGCATGGCGACCCGCTCCGCGCCGTGATCCTCGCTCTCTCCGCGCTCCGGTCCGACGAAGCGCGCGCTATCTTCCTCGACGTGGCAAAAGACCCACGAATGGCCGCGCGCCTCGCCTTGATCGAGGCCCTGCACGGCAGCGCCGACGAGACGGACCGCGCCACCCTCCAGCGCCTCGCGGAGACCGACAGCTACCCGCAGGTCCGCACCGCAGCGCTTGGGGCGCTGGGGAGGGATTGAGCGAAGTCCGGTTCACCTCGCCAGGCTGAATGGCAGCGTGCGACGGAATGTTAGAATTTATCAAAATAGTGCCGGTGTCCGGGTCCATAAACGACCCGGCAAAAGGGCCTTCGGCCGATCGTGCTCTGCACTCAAATGCGGCTAGTGCACGGCCGGTGGCAATCATTGGAATTCGTTATTCCTTCGCTGTACGGCCTGCGGCCACGTGTCCTTCGGACACTCTGTGCTATTGTTCGAACGGTCGTAATTGGCCGAGAGGGGAGAGGAGGCGGGAGAATGTACAAACTTGTAAGTATCGTCTACCGACCAGAGACTGCGCAGTCGTCTCCAGAGGCGTACACTCGTATTCCTCTCACCGAAGCCAACCTCGTGGCAGGATATGGAATCGACGGGGATGCGAAGGGCGGTGGGAGCGATCGCAACCTTAACATCATGTCTGCGGAGACTATGAAGGAATTAGGTTCCGAGGGGTTTACGGTTGAGCCGGGGAAGATGGGCGAGCAGCTTATTCTGGATGGACTTGACATTGACAGTCTGCCGAAGGGGGCGCGACTGAAAATCGGCGATACGGCGTGCGTTGTGGTGACCATTCCGCGTACCGGATGCTCCAAGTTCGAGCGATTCCAGGGCAAGCGCCGCGACGATGCCGCTTCCCGCCTTGGGATGATGGCGCGCGTTGAGGTTGGCGGAAAAATCGCGGTGGGAGATACGGTTACGATAGTGAGCGGCACGCCGCAATAATCGCGTCGATCTCATCCGGCTCCAGCGTGCGCAGGTCGAAGAGAACGGCGTCGGATTTGATGCGCGCGAAGACGGCCGGGGTGTTTGCGCGAAGCCGGGCCGCGACGGTATCGGCGGAGGGCACGCCGGAAACGGATCGGAGGGAGACACAGACGGTGGAAAGGTCCTCGCCCGGCAGCGAGCCGCCGCCTACCTGCGAACATCCCGGAGCCGTTGTGACCGCGAAGGCAGCTCCAAGCGCCCCTGCGAGGCCGAGCCTTAGCCGCTCCGCCATATCTGTCAATTCCGGCAGACCGCGGCTCAGATAGCGCAGTGTGGGGATCTCCCGCAGCGCCCGTGCCGGGTTGCGATACAGGCGCAGGGTCGCTTCGAGAGCGGCGAGGGTAAACTTGTCGACACGGAGGGCGCGCGCCAGGGGGTGCTTTGCGATGCGCTCCACGAACTCCGATTTGCCCAGGACGATGCCGGCTTGTGGGCCGCCAAGGAGCTTGTCGCCGCTGGCAGTCACGATATCGCAGCCGGAGGCCACGCTTTCCCGAAGCGAGCCCTTGGCGGCGGGAAGCCCGAAGCGTTCTGGAGCCAGGAGGGCGCCGCTGCCCTGGTCGTCCATGACCGGGATGCCACGCTCGCGACCAAGCCTTGATAGGTCCGCCGTAGCTGCCTCTTCGGTAAAACCGACGATCGCGAAGTTCGAGGGATGGCAGCGCAGGATAAGCCCGGTTCGGTCGGTGATCGCCGCCTCGTAGTCCGCGAGCCGGGTCCGATTGGTGGTCCCGACCTCGACGAGGACCGCGCCGCTTGCCCGAATGATGTCCGGCATGCGGAACGCGCCGCCGATCTCCACCAGCTCGCCGCGCGAGATGATCACCTCTTTGCCCGCCGCCAGCGCCGAGACCACGAGGAAGACCGCGCCCGCGCAGTTGTTGACGACTGTCGCGTCCTCCGCGCCGGTCAGCTCGCACAGCAGGCCGCGCACATGGTCGCGCCGAGCGCTCCGCCTGCCTGATTCGCTGTCGATTTCAAGCGTGGAGTGCGCCCCGGCAACTTCGAGCATCGCCTCGCGCGCCGCATCCGCCAGGCGCGCTCGTCCCAGTCCCGTGTGAAGGACGATCCCGGTGGCGTTGATCGCGCGCCGAAGGGAAGGAGCCATCCGGCGAATAGCTTCGTGCGCCGCCTCCTCGGCAATCTCCGTCACCGTTGGGATACGGGCTTGTTCGACGTCGGACAGCGCCTGTCCTCGAATTCTCTCCAGGCTCCCGCGCGCCGCGTCCGCCAGCACCTCCGCCGGAACGCTCTCGGCTAAGGCGCGCATCTCCGCAGAAGCGAGAATCCGATGCACGGCCGGCAATCCCGCGAGCCGCTTCTTAGCCCCGCCGCCCTCTGCTCCGTAGTCTTTATTCACCGATTAGCGCAGCTTCCTGTTTACATTATCGATGGTCATCGCGTTAAACATTCCATGACTGGCGTAGAGACCGCGTCGCGTGCGGCGGGGCGCAAGCCCCATGTGCGCTAACTTAGTACCGCTCCCAGCAATTGGGGGACGGGAATAGCATTTGCGTCCGGAGGACGCCGGGTACCCCCTGGGTGCGAAGGCCAATCTGCCGGGTCGTTTATCGGCCTGGCCAAGTTGGACGTGATTTCCGACCCCGGTTTGGTGGGAGCGGTACTTAGGCCAATTCTGGTCTTGCAATGCGGCATGGGAATAAATTCCTCGCCTGCTGAGTACGCTAAGTCCGCCTTCGCGGACTCGGATGTTCAGTCCACGAAGGTGGACATTTTGTTGCCACAAGCCGAGGATTTTAATCCCACGGACTCCGAACTCGACTAAGTCAGCGCGCATGGTCCAAGCCCACCCTACGAGGAATCCTGTTTACCATTGCAGTACAATAAGCGATACTGCCTGGCGGGGCAGGGTGAACCGGAGGGCTGCCGTGCCGTCCACGATCCGCGATTCGGAGATGGGCGCGAGCGTGGCGAGCATTCCTGCTTTTTCGAGCTGCGCGAACTGCCGGGACGTCGGCTGCTGCGGCGCGCCCATGCGTTTCCATTCGGTGAACGCGTTGCTGTGGGACGCATCGATTCGGTAGTGCTGTATTCGTGCGCGACCATCCGGTATTCCAAGCCCCGAGAGGCTGAGCGCAACCTCCGCGTCCGGCCCCGGAAGGTCGTCGTCGTGATAGTGCCAAACCATTATGGCGACTTTGCGCCGACCCACGCTCGCCAGCGCAGAAACATCCGGGCGGTCCCGCACGCCATCCTTCAGGATCGCGTCGAGGGTAACCGCGCCATCGCTTTCCACCGAGAGCCTGTCGCCGGTCATTTGGCCGAACATGCGGAACACGTTCAAAACGGGAAGATCGATGCCGTTGGTGGCGAGCACGCGGAACCCGGCGAAAAAGGGCTGGTTCTCGAACTCGAACGCCCACGTCAGCGCGCCTTCGAGGTTGACGCCGTGCCGCTCCGCCAACTCGTGCTTTCGGGCGAAAGCGGCCGCGGTGTAGCTCGCATAGAGCGTTCCATTGCGATAGTCAAGCTGGGGACCCTGGCAGGCTGCGCATCCATCGGGGTCCGATTCGCCGATAACGATCGGCTTACCGCGCAGCTCCGGAAACGACGCTATCTGCTTGAAAGCCGCATCGATATTCCGAAGTTGGTTCGAGATGCCCATCTGAACGTGGCCGTCAGCCGACCTTGGAGCGCCCTTCGCATGAAACGCCAGGAAATCGGTCGGAGTGCCGATTTCGCCGGTTGCATGGTTGACGCCGTGCACGCAGTGCTCCAGGAAGTCCTGAAGGAACTTGCTCCCGCCGCCCGCGACATCCGGGCCGCCCACTCTCGCCGTCGGAAGCGCGCGGCGAACTCCCGCCACTGCGAAGTCGTGCAGTTTGTGGAACTCCTGCGGGGTGCCGCGCCAGTATCCGATGTTCGGCTCGTTCCAGACCTCCCAGTACCACTTCTCGACCTCCGCCCTTCCGTAGCGCTCCACGCAGTGTTTCGTCCACTGATAGGCCAACTCGCCCCACTTTGCAAAGTCGCGGGGCGGGTAGGACCAGCCCGTGTATATCTCATCGTACTTTGCGGTGGGGGTCCAGTGGTGCTGATACGGGACGGGCTCGATCGAGAGCGCTTCCGGCATGAAGCCTATCTGCACGTAGGGCCGAACGCCACGTTGGAGGTAAGCATCGAATATCCCATCCACGATCGTCCAGTTGTAGACCGGATTGCCCTGCGCATCCTCCGTGTAGGCGTTGGTGCTGCCCCATTTCAGGGCAGGCGTGCCGTCTCCACTGGTGAGCAGATTGTGCGTTCGGAAGTAGACTTGCGGCTTTCCCAGCTTGCCAAGTTCAGACAACAGCTTCCTGCCGTCCTTCATTGTGGCGTAGTTAGGCTCGTCCGCCCCGAAGAACCGCCAGATCGGCTTGAGCGGCCCCAGCCGCTTCGACGCATCGACATGGATCGCGACGGGGAATGGCGCGGTCATCGGTTTTGGTCCTGTCTCCCGGCCCTGAGCATCGCACGCGGTGGCGATTAGCAGGATAAGTGCGACGAGGATGCTGAGGTTACGCAGGTTGTTGAGGTTCGTTGTCACATCCCAACCATTCGACGTCTGATGTGGAACTCCCTGCACAGTTCCCGCCCCCGCCAGGTTCATTCAGTTGTCAGCGTGATTGTGACGACGGTGCAGCCCGCAACTTTGAAAGAGCCAGAGGGTCTCGCTAGGGTCATTCAGTTGTCAGCGTGGTTGTGCCCGTACGTCGCGCGATGGCGCGTTCGACGGACTGAAGTCCTTCTCTCACCTGCAAGCGGGTACCCGGCCAATGGCTGCGTGCCCTTCGGACACAAATGCGTCCGACGTACGACTGTGGGGAGAACTGAATGCCCCTTTACCCATTCGTGGTAAGAAGGATTATGACGTGATTGACGCGAAATCGGCGGCATGAAGTCCATGAATTTCGTTTTGCCGCCGCCGCGTGCCTGCCGGAGCGGGTTTGCGGCGCTTTTGATAGTCCTGATGGTTGGCTTTGCGACGATAGCGTCCGCCGCGCCCGATCCCCCGGCCGCGCAGACGCCGACCTGGATATGGGCGGCGACGCCCGCGAAACCGCCGGATACCGTGTTCTTTCGGCACCGCTTCAAACTTCCCGCCGGGATTACCGCTGCGCGCCTGGCGATCACGGCCGACAACAGCTATAAGGTCACGGTCAACGAGGGCAAGAAGCCTGCTTTTCAGGCGAGCGACTCGACCACCATCCAGGAGTTCGACGTTACCAAGCTGGTGAAGACGGGCGAGAACCTCTTCGCGATCGAGTGCTCGAATAGCTTCGGCGTCGGTGGTCTTATTTACCGGCTGACGGTTCGGACCGCGGAGGGCGAGCCTGTCACCATCGTGTCGAATGGCGATGTGAAGTACAACCGGCGCGTTCCGCCATCGTGGATGCTGCTAGCGGTCGATGATTCGAAGTGGTCGCGCGCGAAAGAGGTGGCTCCCGCAAACGGTGGCGTGTGGGGTCAGCTATTCGGCCCGCTGCAGTCGGACCCCACCCACCTGATACGGCTGTGGGACATCCATTCCGGGGGTAAACCCGGGGACAACCCGTACACCCGCGCGCGGAACGTTGGGGACAGGATGCTTCTCTCCGCGAACACCAGCTCATCCGCAGAGATGCAGCTTCTGGCCCAGTGCGGCTTTACGCTGTTCCAGACCGATTCCGACCACCTCTCCACGGAGGAGACCAAGCCCAACCTCTGGGACTTTTCGCAGCAGGAGGCGGCTCGGCTCTCCGTTCAGCGCCTGGGACTCGACTGGTGCTATTTCCCGCACCAGGCCTTCCCACCGCCCTGGTACCGCCAATCGACGCCCTTTACGCGCCTGCAATGCCTGGAGGAGAAGCTGCCCGTCGAGGCGTTTTCCATCTGGGACCCGACCTGGCCCGCGTTCATCGACCGCGGCTACGCGGCTATCGACGGCCAGTTCGCCTTGAAGCCCGCGCCGCAGACCGCGAAGCCGCCGCGCCCGGAGGGCAGCCGGCCCGGGACGACGGTCGCGTCGCTCTATGTCGGTATTCACGGCGATTACGGCGAGGCCGGGCTGATGATGGGTGCGCGGGTGAACGTTCCCGGCCAGAAAGAGGATTGGCAGGCGCGGTTCGGCAATCTCCACGATCACCTCGGCTGGTGGTGTCACGATCCGCTCGCTCGCGCCGATTTTCGGGCTTCGATGCTGCAGAAGTACGGGGCTCTCCCCGCGCTTAACAAGGCTTGGAAGCGAGAGTTCAAGACGCCCGACGAGATCGTCTACCCGGCTGCACCGCGCCCGGAGGCCCGCCGTGAGTGGCTGGACTTCGTGCAGTGGTATGAGGATAGCGTCGGGAAGGCGATTGATCTCAATCTTGGCGCTGCGCGGAAGCACTTCCCCGACACGCTGCTGATGTTGCCGGCGGGCTTCGCGGACGAGAACCCGCGCGGCGGGAACGACAATAGCCTCATCCCGAAGCTGGCGGCGAAGGCGAAGGCCGATGTTCGATCCACGCACGGCGCCTTTCATCCGTTTGCAGAAAACTCCGCCACCATGTTCGGACGGCTGGGCAGCGCGTGCCGGTATTACGACGTGCCCTTCTGGTCGGAGCCGCCGACGATCATCTCGGCGAACCAGGAGGTGGAGCGGATCTTCGAAGCGGTATCGCAGGGCGCGAAAGGCCACTTCGATTGGACCAGCAACGCACTTAAGTACCGCGAAGTCTATCTGCGCTACGGCAAGTTTATGCGGGTCAGCAAGCCGGTCGTCGATGTGGCCATGTTCTATCCGGCGGAGGCGCAGAAGATTCGCCCGTCTGAAGGATACGCGAACCTATTTGCGCAGGCGTGCGGATACGTGCGCGATATCGCCAACTTCGACATCGTCGACGACCGAATGGTCCTGGACGGGTGCTTGTCGAACTATCGAATATTGGCGCTCTGGGAAGGGACGATGTGCGACCAGGCCACACTGGACAAGATCAAGGCGTGGGTGAACGACGGGGGAGTCCTGCTCTCCTATGATTTCGGAAAGGTGACCAATTTCGAGGGCGAAGCCACCTGGTACGCGGACGAGAACGAACTCTTCGGTTACATCCAGCACCTCACTCCCGCCCTCATACGCGAGCGCTACGCCGGAGTGGTGCCTGCCCAGTATCGCATCGCGGTCGCCGACCCGAACGCGCCCACAGCCGCCGACTACCTGGCGGACGGCGGCGACGGATGGTACGCGCCGGATATTAGTTCCGATGGAATAGCTCGCCGCTGGACGCGAGGCTCCGCCGGCATCCTGCTGCCCATCAAGCCGGACACGGAGTACACGCTCATCGTCCGCGCCTACGTGCCGCCGGAGGCAGCAGGCAAGAAGCGGACGATCCTGGTGAACGATCAGCCGGTCGGCGAGATGGGATCGGCCGGCGACGTGACCTATCGCTTCGTTCTTCCGGCTGGGGTGCTGGGCGGACAGCGTCTCTCGCGAGTCACCTTCAGGTCGGAGACGTTCACGGCGGCGGCGGATGCGCGGCAGTTGGGCGTCCAGGTTCAGTATGTGCAGTTGGTACAACGCGGCGAGGAGGAGAACGCCCGCGCGCCGCTGCCCCCGGGCGCGATTCGGCGAGAACTGGACTTCGCGAAGCTGAAGACGGACTGGACGCGAAAGCTCGGCAAGGGGCTGACGATCTATTTTCCGGCGAACAAGCGGCTGCTCAAGGGGTATATCGAGGTGCTGCGCCGTGCGATCTACCACCTGAGCGAGATCGAGGCGGGCCGAACGGATGCGCTGTCGATCGACGATTCCCTGGACGGCGTCTACACCACGCTTTTTACGGACCATATCCTCTTTTACAACGCGCGAGATAGAGCGGTCACCAAGACGCTGAAGCTCGACGCGGACAAGCTGGAGGCATGGAAGGGTCAGATTACGATGCCGAAGGAGAATAGCTGGACGGTAACGGTCCCGCCCCACGGCATTGAGGCGATCCGGTTCGCCGCGCCCGCGGAGGAGCTCGTGTTCGAGTGCGAGGAGTTCCTTCAGCTCAACAACCTCAAGCCGCTGGTCGCGCCGGAGTGCAGTCCAGGAACGGGAAAATCGTGCGTGGTGCTGCCGAAGGGGACGGAGATTTCGACGACGGTCCAGATCGACACGCCGGGCGCTTACGCCGTCTACACGCGCTGCACGCGCGGCGGAAAGCCGGAGCCCCCTCAGATCCTGGTGGACGATGAGCCGCTGAAATCCACGGGGGGGCGCACCGGTCAGACCACGCTTGCCGGAGTAGTGAC
>JAYTEU010000779.1:0-7771 GCA_043734985.1 Chthonomonadaceae bacterium | reverse complement strand
ACCTAAGTAAATTTTACTTACCTGGCTGCCGGGCGGACGCCAAAGAACCATCGGCGTTCTTCCAAATGGTCGCGACTCTTCCTACCCATCCACCGGTTTGAGGTCAAAAGTTAGCACGGAAAAATTTCCTTAGGTGAGACGCCGTACTCCGCCCAACGCCCCCCTCCGTCGCCCGAGCGGCTGTCACGTTCCGCATCAGCCCCGCCACTTCGCCCCCTCGCCCGCCACCGCCTTCAAAAACCCCAGCAGTTCCCGAAGCCGCGCCGTCATCACGTCATAGTGATACAGCGAATGCCAAGAGGATATTAGTCCCACCATGCCGCATAGATTTTGATGTCTGAGTGTACGGATAAAACCTTCGACAGCCCATACCACGGCAGATGTTCATCGACAGCATCGGGACGTAGCGATGCCAGCCATTTCTCGACGCTGTCTTGGTCAGCGCTCGTTAGGACATAAATACGCTCAGAATACGGCCAGTTTCCGTTTGATGTCTCGTAAATTTCCACTAAGACATGTTGGACGTCACTGCGTTCCTGTATAGATTTCAAAACCGAATAGAATCCAATAGGGCCAGGATGCACCTCATCGGGGAGATTACAGCCGATTGAACCGAAGTCGTCATTTCCATCAAAGAAATCCTCAAGACAAACTAAGGGCAATGATTGCATGCGACCAGGTTCTTCGAGAAGCCTTTGCGACTGGATTTTGCGCATGAGGTTCAGCCGTTTCTCTATGTTCAATTATTTCCTTCCACAGTGAGTTTCGATATACGTTCCCAGGGATATTTTGGTCGCTTTAACAGCCGCGAGCATTCTGGCTTACGAGTGACAGAAACGCATGGTCATCGAGCAATGAGCGCAGAACGAAGAGGCCCGCATCATAATCGATTCCTTCAATCTTGTGATCAAGTAATAGAATATCGCATGGTTTGAAGTCGCCCGTTTCCAATGATAGTAGCTCCTTTCCTGATTAGCACATCATCTTATAGCTCTAGGTTTGCCTCGTTGCTGTAATCTGTTCCAGCGACCATGCCGCTGTTTCTCTCACCAACTCTTCAGGATCATTGAGCGCATGTTCTAGCGCAGCAATGGCCTCTGTGTCGTCCCGCGCGCAGAGCGCCGCCGCCGCATTTCTGAGCAAGCCACGCCGCTTTGCTCGCTTCACGGGACTCCCTTTAAACTTCTCGCGGAACTCTTCATGATTCATATACAGCAGATCAGTGACCTTGCTTTTGGCCGTAACATCTCGCGGCTGAAAGGCTGGCTCCTGTGCGGAGAAGAGTGTGGGATATGGAGCGGCTAAGTGTGTTCGGTTGAACGGGCAGACCTCCTGGCAGATGTCGCAGCCGTAGATCCGGCCCGTCTCCGCAATCGCCGGGCAGAACTCTTCGGGGATCGAGCCTTTCAGCTCGATGGTGAGGTAGGAGATACAGCGGCGGGCGTCCAACACGTAGGGTGCGATGATCGCTCCCGTCGGGCAGGCGTCGATGCAGCGGGTACAGGTTCCACAACCGCCGACCGCGGGCGCATCGGCCGGGAGCGCCACATTGGTGACGATCTCGCCCAGGAAGAAGTAGGAGCCGCGCCGAGTGTTGATGAGCATCGTGTTCTTGCCGAACCACCCCAGCCCCGCCCGCCGCGCCACCTCCCGCTCCAGGATCGGCCCGGTATCCACATACACGCGCCCCTCCGCCCCCTCACCCGCCTCTGCCTTCAAAAACCCCAGTAGCTCCCTAAGCCGCGCCGTCATCACATCGTGGTAGTCGTCCCCCCGCGCGTACCGGGCAAAAACCGCTCGATTTTGGATTTCGGATTGCGGGTGCCCTCCGGGCGTTTGGATTTGTCGGCCGCCACCGACTGCTGCCGCCGCTTCCCATTCCGACGACTGCTGATTGCTCACTGCCTCTTGTGCCGTGCGCTCTTCAACCCGCTCTGTTACGTCCCGTGGCGTCTTCGGGCAAGGAGCCTCTCTTTCTTCTTGGCGCTCTTCTTTGCGCCTTGGCGTCTTTGCGCGAGGCAAATCCCCCTCCGCCTCCTCCGTATAGTAATTCATCCCCACCACGATGATCGAACGGGCGTCCGGCAGGAGTTCCTGGGGGTTCAGGCGGCGGTCCAGGTTCCGCGCCAAATAGTCCATCTCACCGGCATAGCCCCTGTCCAGCCACTCGCGATACTCGGCCGCAAAAACAGAAGGCTCCGCTCCGGTAATTCCTACCAGATCGAAGCCCAGTTCCAACGCCCTCGCCTTTACCGCATCAGCAAGCTGCACGCTCATGCAATCCCATCCTAAGCTATCATCACTCTTAGTATCGGCCCCAGCAATAGGGGGACGGCATGGGCATTTGCGTCCGGAGGACGCCGGGTACCCTCTGGGTGCGAAGGCCCGCTGCCGGGTCGTTTATCGGCCCGGCCAGGTCGGGTGTGAGAGAATCCCCCGCTAAGGCAGGACGATCGCCCGGACCGCGCCGTCGTGCGCGGTGATGCGGGCGATCTGGTGGCCGGTTGCAAGATTCCAGAAGCGCAGCGTCTTGTCCTCGCCGCCGCTCACAAGGATTTTGGCGTCCAGCGTCCAGGCGAGCGCCGTCACCGCGCGTTCGTGCGCGGCCATAAAGGGAAGCGGCATGCCGTTCTCCGGGTTCCAGAGGCGGATTCTGCCGTCGGCCGAGCCCGTCGCGATCGTCCGGCCGTCCGGCGAGTACACGACCACCATTCCGCCCGAGCCGAGCCGCACGCGATGCACGAGCGCGCCGCTGGCCAGGTTCCAGATCTTCAGCGAACCGTCGCTCGATACACTGGCGATCTGCTTGTCGTCGGGCGAGAGGGAGAGACCGTTGACCACGTCGTCGTGCGCGACGATGTTGGCCTCATATTCGATCGTCGGCTGTTTTGCGTCGCCCGTGATGCGCCAGACCCGGATGATGTGGTCGGCGCTGCCGCTGACCAGGTGCGAATGATCGGAGGTGAGCTGGAGCGCGGTTATCGCCCCCCCGTGGGCCTTGGGAAAGAGCGTCAGGAAGCGGCCGGACTTGCCGTCCCACAGCCGAAGCACGCCGTCGGAGCCGCCCGTGGCGAGCAGGCTCGAATCCGAAGCCAGCGTGAGCGCAATCGCGCCTTCCGGATGCGCCTTCACGCTGAAATCGGTCTTGCCGGTCGAAAGGTTGATGCCCTTGAGCTTGCCGTCGTTCACCGCGCAGACCAGTTCGCCCTGCGCGTAAGCCAGAGCGGTAACCGCGTCCACATGCATGCCGATCCCGCCGAGAAGCCTTCCGGTCGCATCCCAGTGCTTCACGGAGTGGTCGCTTCCGGCGGTGATAACTACAGGAAGCTGTTCCTCCACTGGAGGCTGAGCGCCCGCCGGCGCGCCGAATCCTGCGGCGACCACGACGGCAAGGCCCGCGGCGATGCCGATCAGCCGCCGCCGTTCCAGGCAGAAACCGACGGCGCGGCGAGTTGCCTCGCCGCCGTGCAGCGATTCGGCCGAGCCGCTCGGAAGCGGTTCGGCCGCGCCGCTCGCTCTAAGACTTCTTGTGGGAAGTTCGCTATATTTATCTGTTTCGGAGTTCATCCGCTCCATGCCGCCGGTCCGTACTTCGTCGTGCCGCCAAGACTGAACTGGTTAGACTTCAAAAAATTGCGATTGTTACATCGCCCCGGCACAGGTCAGGCAGCGGTCTCCATATCCAGGTAGAAGTTGTGGGTGTACAGATCCTCGATGCGCGCCAGCTCGTCCTCGCTGAACGGCGGCGTGTCCGTCGCGGCGGCGAACTCCTCGATCTGCGCCTCATTATAGATGTTTGGAAAGAGCGTGGTGACGCCCGGCTGGGCGAGCAGCCACTGAATCGCCATCTGGCCCATTGTCCGCCCGGCCTGGACCGACGCGAAATCGAGCTTCTCGATCTTCTTAATACCGTCCAGCAGCCACTGTTTGCGCATCGCGTCCGTGCTCAGGCGATGGCTGCGGTGGTCGTTGGCGTCGAAGGTCGTATTCTCGCTATAGCCGCCCTCCAGCAGCCCGGATGCGTGCGGCACGCGAACCAGTATCGGCACATTGTGACTCTTCGCAACGGGGCCGATGGCTTCGCCGAGCATCTGCTCGAGCATGTTAAAGATAATATGCACGGCGGCGCGGCGATGCGCGACACAGTACAGCCCCTCTTCGATCTGGCGGTCCGGCTTCAGCGCCGGCCCCAGCGCCGCTCCGTACGCGCGAATCTTGCCCTCGGCCTTCAGAGCCTCCAGCTCGGTGAACAGGTCTTCACGCTGCAAGGCATCCATGCGCGGATTGTGAAGTTGGTACATGTCGATACGGTCGGTATTGAGCCGCCGCAGGCTCTCCTCACAGGCACGCCGGACGAAGGCAGGCGACCAGTCGTGGGGCCTCTCCCGCTGGCCGGGCTGCAGGCCGGGATGATTATTGAAGTCGTAGCCGAATTTGGTGGCGATCTGTATATCATCTCGCCGGCCCTCGAACGCCTGTGCCAGGATCGTCTCGCCCTTACCGTCGCCGTACACGTCCGCCGTATCGAAGAAGGTTATCCCACGGTCCAGCGCAAGGCGGAGCAGCTTGATTCCGTATGCATCGTCGGTGATACCCCACATGCTCGTCGACACGGTCCAGACGCCGAATCCGACACTGGAGACGTTAAGCCCCGTATCACCCATCGCCCGGTATTCCATTTGACTAATGTTCCTTTCACAACGTATGAACCCTTTGGCGGGGTCGTCCGACTAAAATAGTAGCTGAAATCGTGAAAACCTGTCAACAAGGAGCACGACAAGAGCGGAAGGGCCGCCTGCCATAGCCTTGCCGACCTTACTCCGTTGACTTTCGTTATTGCATGTGATACACTTGCATTAAGTTTCGCCACCCGTGTGAGGAGGAGTCTTCCATGACAAGCCGCAAATTGACCGGTCTGGCCGTGTGCGCAATCGCGTTCGGTTGTTTCAGCAGCCTTAGCCCCGCGCATGCCCAGTCGTCGTCACCCTTTACGATACGGCGCCCAAAGGACGGCACGACCGTTCGTGAAAAGCTACGCATCGAGATTCCACGCGACAGCATCCACGCGGGTGGATTTGTGGCCCTGTACGTGGACGATAAATTTATCGTCGCGGTTCCGCCCGAAGAGCAGGAGGAGGGGTCGTCGAACAAGACATTCACTTATATCTGGGACACCAAGGGCTCCGGCGTTTCGGATGGCGAGCACACGATCCGCACGGTTCTGTACGAGCCCGTCGATAAATCCTCGGGCGTCAACGAACTAGCGCACAGCGAAGTCCGCGTTAACGTCGCGAACAAGATCAACGACGGCCCGTCCGCCCTTCTTCTTCGCTACCACTACCGTGAAGGCGACAACCTCGAGTATTCCCGCGACGGCACGGCCGTTGCCATCGGAGCCCTCTCCGAGACCGGCAAGATCGGCGACGAGAACCTGGGGTCGGTCAAGGGAACCCTTCGGCTCGCCGTCGAGGATTCGCGCTTCGACAGCGCGGCGCAGTCTTCGGTCTATCTGATCCGCAACAAGCTGATGAGCCTTTCCATTCTCAACGGCTCGCAGGAGCAGGTCTTCGAGCCCAGCCAGCTCTCCAACTCGATGTACCAGGAGTTGCTATCCGATGGCCGCGTGCAGTACGAGACCGGCGATAAGACCGGAACCTCAGAATTCACGTCACTGGGCCTGCCGGTCAACAACACGCTTGAACTCCCGCTGCTTCCCACCCTTCAGGTGAGCGTAGGCAGCGAATGGAAAACTCAGAACCAGCGGATCGATATTCCCGGTCTCTCGCCGTCCAAGCAGCCGCGCGTCACGCTGACCAATAAACTTCAGGATCTGGAGTGGGAAGGCGGCCGCAGAACCGCCAAGATCCATCAGACCTACGAAGGTCCCCTGAAGGAGAAGCAGGTCCAGTTCGGCCCAGTCGAGGTCGATGGCCCGCAGGTTAAGTTCTCCCGAGATATCTACATCGCCTACGATTCCGGACTGCTTGTGCGATCCGTGCGTTCCCTGACAATCGAAGGCCGAACCACCTCTCCCGTGGGCGCGCCGCCGCCTCCGACGAGCGGCGGCGGCGGCGGGTTCGCCGGCCCTGGCGGACAGAGTGGCTTTGGCGGCATGACGGGGCCGGGTGGAATGCCCGGTTTCGGCCAGAGCTCCGGCGGCAATAGCGGTGGACGCGGCAAGGGCCAGATGGGCGCGATGGGCAACCCCGGCGGCGACAGTGCAATGCTCGGCCCCGGCGGAGGATTTTCCGGAGGCAACTCCGGCGGCGGACAGCGACAGGGCAAAGGCGGGCTCGGAAGCATGGGCGCGGCAGGCTTTGGGGCAGGCGGGGGCGCTGCGCCGGGTTTTGGATCTGCCGGTAACTCGGGTGGGATGGCTATGGGCGGCGGGCAGTCGGGATTCTCCGGTCTCGGCGGCGGCGGCGGCGAGGCCGCGCCGCACCGCGTCGTACTTCGATCAACCACGGACACCTTGCTCCTGCCTTCTTCGCTCATCGGTGTCGGGGTGGACCGGGGCGGCCTCCGCACCGTCAGCACGCGAACCATCAGAACGACACGAACGACCACAATTCGCACACGCCGGGCGAAAAAGCACTAGTTTCGACACAAAGCGCCTGCCGGACTGTCGGCGGATGGGCCCTGCCGGAGGGCGCCCCGAAAACTTTCGGGGCGCCCTCCGGTTTTTGTGTGTATAATGAGCCAGTCGGCCTGCAAAATCCGGCGCGCAAATCGGTGGAACATCGACAGGGTATGGGTGGAACGGCATGGCCGAGCATGGTGACGATAAACGCATGGAGCTGACGGCGCACTTACAGGAGCTGCGGACGCGTATCATGCGGTCGCTCATTTATCTCATTGTCGGCGCCGTGCTTGCGTACTTCTTCTTCACGCCTATCTATGGTTTCCTGATGAGACCGCTTAAGACGACGATGGATCGGCTGAACCAGGAACGGATCACTCGCCAATTAGCCGACAAGACTCGCCTGGGCGCAGCCTCGCACGACATATTCGTGCTGCCGGACCCGATTCGTGCAGGCGAAGTGGTAACCGCCGAAAAGTTCAACGAGCTAAGACTTGCCGTGGATTGGGTTCGTCGACATCCGGTTTCCACACCGCTAATGGGCAATGTCTTCCGTGGATTTCACGAGATGTTCCTCGTACAGCTCGAAGTGAGCATACTAATTGGCTTCATCCTTACAATTCCACTAGTAATTTGGGAACTGGCACAGTTCGTAACCCCTGCGCTGACACGCGAGGAGCGCAAGCCGCTCCGCGTGCTGATTCCAATATCCGTATTTCTGATGCTGTGCGGCGTTACCGTGGCGTACTGCACACTGTACTTCGCGATGGCGTGGTTCCTATCGTTCCTGGATTCCTTCTCGGCGGATGCAGCCCTGCTCCAGGATCCGAACGACTACGTGATGTTCTTCATCAAGATGATGGCGGCGTTTGCACTCGCATTTCAACTGCCGGTCGTCCTGATGGGCGGCGGCTACCTCGGGCTGGTCACCTCCAGTGGCCTCGCCAAGAACTGGCGCTGGGGCATCGTGATAGCAGCGCTCGGCGGTCTGCTCACCCCCGCTAACGACCTACCATCAATGGCGCTGATGGCAATCCCACTGCTTCTCCTCTACTTCAGCAGCATCTTCCTCGTGAAGATGGTCGAAGGATGGAAGGCTAAGGACAAAGCAAAAGCGCGCTAGGCTCGTCGATCCACAATTAGTGGCGAAGCAGGAGCCAAGACGGCAGGGGACAAGCCCCTGCCCTACGG
>JAYTEU010000778.1:0-4033 GCA_043734985.1 Chthonomonadaceae bacterium | reverse complement strand
GGGCTCTACGTCCTTAGAAAAAGCGAGTAGATCAAGAAACCCTAGTAATATTTTCTGCATTTCATGGAACAAACCCCCATAAGCGCGATTGCAGTCAACCATTTCTCTATCGCGCGAAAAATAGCCTGTTGTAATAACGCGCAGGCGCAACGCAAGGGGATTGCCAACCGATGTCCAATATGAACCATACTGAAATCGCGGACACCGCGCGTCTGACGCGACGTGAAGTGGAGATTCTATCGCTCATCGTGGAAGGCCATTCGAGCAAGAAGGTTGCCGACATTCTCTTTGTCAGCAAAAGAACCGTCGATTTCCACCTGGATAACATCTACGAGAAGCTTCAAGTAACTAACCGGATGCAGGCTCTCCAGCGGGCAACGCGCCTCGGATTGCTTCCGCGCACCGCGTAACCCGTAGAGTCTTCAGACTTTCATAATCGGCGCCCAGCCTCTCCATGGCAACGGTGAACGAACGGAGCGCAGCGATCTTCTAAGATCTCTGCGCTTCTTTGTGCGTCGAGCAAGCCTCGCCGGTGAATCCTGTCGAACGAACGATCCGACAGGGTAAACTGGTATCCATTAACTTACTAAACTTATAACCTACTAAACTTAAGCGGGCCTTATCCTTGTGCGAAACAATAGGGGTTGACCATGCCTAAATGGGCGATTGCATTGATTTTGCTGGTTCTATCGTCGTCCACCGGACGAGCCCAGGTTTCATCGAGTTGGAAGACGTTTGCTTCCGCACCCGGCGGGTTCTCGGTTCGCCTTCCCGGAACTCCGATGGAAGATGCGCCAAAGGAGGCGGCGCCATCGGCGTCGACAAATCATAGTTACACGCTTTCGATAAAAGACACGGTCTACATATTGACCTACACCGATGTTGCAAAGGAGACCGTCGCGAAATCCACGCCCAAGGCGCTTCTCAATGCCGCACGCGATGGCGGAATCAAGAATGTCAATGGCAAATTGATCGCGGAGACCGAGGTCAAGGTGAACGGCTACCCAGGCCGCGACGTGACCGCCTCCGTTTCTATCGACAAGAATCCCGGTAGTATGCGTTTTCGGATCGTTCTTGCCGATGCCAGGCTCTATATGGCACTCTTCGTCGGGCCGGGACGCAGCGCTACAGGTGCGCAGATCGACGAATTTCTCAAATCGTTCAAAATCGTCGCGCCGCCGACGGCGGCGGATAAGTGGCAGACATTCACTTCTGAAGCAGGCGGCTTCACGGTCCGAGTACCCCGCAAGCCCACTGAAGAGACGGAAGACATAGAGGGACGCGGCAAGGTTCACCGGTTTACGGTGGACAACGGGCCGCTTGGCTATATCGTCTCCTACAACTCTCTACCTGCAGGAGCTCCGTCCGCGTCATCCGTGCCGGATCTTCTGAACAAAGGACGGGACACCGTTGTAAGCGGGCTCAAGGGCAAGCTGCTGGCGGAAAAATCGATCTCTCTGGCGGGAAATAGCGGCAGAGCTCTGCACATCGCCATTCCGGACAAAGCCGGCGCCGTGTATATGCGTTGTTACATCGCAGGCGATCGCTACTACCAATTAATGGTGATCGGCGAATCCAAAGCCCTCGATTTCGCCAGGGACCAACGGTTTCTCGAATCGTTCCAATTCGTTCCCTCTGCGCCGGCTTCGCCCTGGGCCGCTTACACTTCAACGGAGGGCCGCTTTTCGATCGACATGCCCGGCACGCCAAAGCAGGAAATGCTGCCGAACGATACGACGAAATACTCCGTTGAGTTCGGCGGCACGGTCTATATCGTCGTAACCGTCGACCTCAAGGATGCGACCGACGACCCGGATAAAATAACCGCCGTGCTGGAAGCAGCGAAAGACGCCGAGATGAAAGTGCTTGACGCTAAGTCGCTGAGCCAGCGGCGAGTTATGCTCGGCGCCGCGTCCGGCCTTCAGGTCAACCTGTCGATCCCCGAAGCGAAGATTTCCGGAGGCGGTCTTGGCATCGAGCGTTTCTATTTGGTCGGTAAGCGACTCTATGAGGTCGCCATCATTTCAGGGGATAAGAGCACTTCAGAGTCGGCATTTGACAGGTTCTTCGATACCTTCAAAGTAACTTCGCCGCAGCCGTGCAACTTGCAGGGGCCAACTTCGGTCCTATTGGAAACAAGATGAATATCTACGATCTCGATACGCCCACGCTGCTGGTGGACCTGGATGTCCTGGAGCGAAATATCGCGAACATGGCCGACTTGGCGCGGGCGGGCGGAAAGCACCTGCGTCCGCATACCAAGACGCACAAGACGCCGGAGATCGCGCGGATGCAGTTGGCGGCCGGAGCGCGCGGCCTGACCGTGGCGAAGCTCGGCGAGGCGGAGGTCTTTGCGGATTCCGGCCTAGACGACCTGTTCGTGGCCAATCAGATCGTCGGTCCGATCAAGATCGAGCGGCTGATCAAACTGGCGGAGCGCGTGAAGGTGACGGTGGGATGCGACAGTATCGAGGTCGCAGCACCGATTGCCGCCGCCGCGGCAAAACGAGGGCTGAAGATAAGGCTGCGGATAGAGGTCGATACTGGGCTTGGACGCGCCGGAACTCGCTCTTCGTCCGAAACGCTGTCGATTGCGCAGTTCGCCGCGGAACAGCCCAGCCTGGATTTCGACGGTATCTTTACGCATGAGGGCCATCTGTATAAATCCGCGGATCGAGCCGGGACGGCCGGAAGCGCCGCTGAGGAGATGCGCGCCACGGCCGAGTTACTTGCGTCCGCTGGAGCGCAATGTGAGTCCGTGGGCATGGGATCTACTCCGGGCGCTCCGCTGACCGCGCGGGAACCGGGAATTACGGAACTGCGACCGGGTGTTTACGTGTTCAACGATCGAACGCAGCTTCGCCTTGGCGTGCAGCGTGAGGCGTGCGCGCTTACTGTGCTCGCAACCGTCACCAGTGTGCGCTCGGACGGCAGGGTTATAGTCGACTCGGGCACAAAATCGCTCGCCAGCGACTGTAACTTCGAGGACAAGAGCTTCGGCGAGATACTCGGACGTCCGGAACTCCGTTTCGTGGGCGCGAGCGAGGAGCACGGTCATCTGCTTGCCGACGGCTCCGCTGCCATTCGCGTCGGCGACCGTTTGCGAGTTGTGCCGAACCATGCGTGTACCTGCGTAAATATGCACGAGACGCTGACAGCCTTTCGCGGTGAAACCGTGGAGGCCGTCTGGGCCATTGCAGGACGTGGCCGAATCCGCTAGACGGCCACGTCGGCGGAGTGAGCCAATCAAAACATAGGAAAACCGACTTAGCATGAAAGCATCCCAACTCTTCTTTCCGACACTGCGCGAGGTTCCGAAGGACGCGGAGCTAACCAGCCACCAGTTACTCCTTCGTGGCGGCTTCGTGCGCAGCGTTGCGGCGGGCGTCTACTCCTACCTGCCGCTTGGCTGGCGCGTTCACGAGAAGATCGCCCAGATCGTTCGCGAAGAGGCGAACGCATTCGGCGGCCAGGAGATGCACATGCCCGTGCTGGTGCCGAAGGAGCTATTGGATGAGACCGGCCGCTCCAGCGTTCCGGTGCTCTTCGCTCTGAAGGATAAGAATCAGCGTGACTTCTTTCTTGGCTTTACGCACGAGGAGGTGGTGACCGACATCATTCGTGGTTCGATCAATTCTTGGAAGCACATGCCGCTCTACCTTTACCAGATCCAGACCAAGGAGCGCGACGAGCCGAGACCCCGGGGCGGACTAATTCGAGGCCGGGAGTTCACTATGTTCGATGGTTACTCCTTCGATTCAAACGAGGAGAATCTCGATCGTATCTATCGCGCGAACTACCGGGCCTATGAGAACATCTTCCGCCGCTGTGGTCTTGAATACCTCGCCGTGGAAGCAGACCCCGGCGCTATCGGCGGCAGCGAAAACCACGAGTTCATGGTCCTCACGGAGAGCGGCGAGGACACGGTCCTTCGTTGTGATTCCTGTTCGTACGCCGCGAATGCGGAGCGCGCGGAGGTGCCGGAGCCTGATTCCGGCGCCGTTTCGACCGCTTCGAATGAGGGAGCCGCCGA
>JAYTEU010000777.1:0-4054 GCA_043734985.1 Chthonomonadaceae bacterium | reverse complement strand
AGCGACACGAAAAACCGCGACTCTCCCGGGTCTCCCTGGCGACCGCCGCGTCCACGAAGCTGATTGTCGATACGCCGGGCCTCGTGCCGCTCCGTACCGAGGATAAACAGGCCGCCCAGCTTGCATACATCACGGGCCGCTCGCTTATGCTCCTCATCCGTCAAGGCGCCCGTAGTCACCGCATCCAGCACGCCCGCCTTGCCATACCGCCGGAAACCGCGCTCCTCGTCCACCTCCGCCGCCACAAAACCGTCTTCCTCGTCATTAGCCCCCTCTACCGCCGAAAGCAGTGAGGAATCACGGGGAGAGGGGGTTGGGGGTGAGGGCGTGTCATCCGGCAATGCCCTCTCCGCCAATGCCAGCGATTTCAGCGAGCCGTCCACTGGAGGCATCTCCTGGTTGATATGCTTACCGCCCAGCAGGATATCCACGCCGCGGCCCGCCATGTTCGTCGCGATCGTGACCGAACCCTTGCGTCCCGCCTCGGCGATGATAATAGCCTCTTTCTCATGGTACTTGGCATTCAGAATATTGTGCCCGATACCGTGCGTCAGAGCCTCCTCCAGGCGCTCGTACCCCGAATCCTCGATCTCGAAAATCCGGGCGATCTCGTTCATGTTCTCCGGAGAGAGCGGATCGTCCTTAAGCGTAAGCTCTTTGAGGATCGGCTTCAGTACGCTCATCGTCAGGGGAGCCATCCGCTTCCGCGTGAACTTGCCGTCCGCTTCCGACTCAAGCTCCCAGGGCTCGAAGGGCATGTTTAGCACCCCGATCCACTCCGTCTTCTTAGCGGCGGCGATCGTCTTGCTGCCCTCGATCTTGTTCCGGGCCACCTCTACCATACACAGCGCAGATAGGTTTCCCGGCATCATGCGGGAGCTAACGCGCTCACTCATCTGAATCGAGCGCGTTCCCACCAGGACCGGCTGCTCCTTGGCAAAAATCCGAAGAATCTCCGCCGTGATACCGCGCAGCTTGTGCTCCTCCGAACGATAGATCACATCCGGGTTGTCTTTGCGGATCACGTCCTTGTTCGTCGGAACCATCACCACGTCGAGGGCATAGATTTTCCGGAACTCTTCCTCTTCGGTCTTCGCCGTACCGGTCATGCCGCTCAGCTTGTTATAAAGCCGGAAATAGTTCTGGAACGTGATGGTCGCCAGCGTCTGGCTCTCATTCTTGACCTCTACCCGCTCTTTGGCCTCGATCGCCTGGTGCAGGCCGTCTGAATACCGTCGCCCGAACATCAATCGTCCTGTGTTCTCATCGACGATGATGATCTCCGGCCCCTCGCCGTTGTCCTTCACCACATAGTCGATATCCTTGCGGAACACGCCGTGCGCCTTTAGGCTCGCCTGGAGGTAGTGCTGGATCTCATGATTGTCCGAGAGGTTGGCGATCCCAAGCTCTTTCTCCATCATGGTAACGCCCGCGTCGGTGATCGTCGCCGTCTTCGCCTTCTCGTCCACCACATAGTGAATGTTCGGCTGATACTTGTCCGCGTCCGGGTTATCTTTGTCGTTCTTAGGGTCGTCGATCCCCTTCTTCATCCGCGATACGATCTTGTCCAGGACCAGGTAGCGGTCCGTGGACTGCTCTACCATTCCCGAGATGATCAGCGGCGTACGCGCCTCGTCGATAAGGATCGAGTCGACTTCGTCGACGATGGCGTAGTGAAGCTCGCGCTGGACCAGGTCGTCCTTGCTGAACGCCATATTGTCGCGCAGGTAGTCGAACCCGTACTCGTTGTTGGTGCCGTAGGTGATATCGCAGGCGTACGCTTCACCTCGGGTGACCGGGCGCGCGTTCTCATATTGCGGATCGTCTGGGTCGTATATGTACGAGCCGCCCTCGTCCCCAGTCTCCGGCGACTGCCCCTGGATGATCCCGACGCTCATCCCCAGGAGATGGTAGATCGGGCCGTTCCACACCGCGTCGCGCTTGGACAGATAGTCGTTGGCGGTGACAAGGTGGGCACCCTTGCCGAGCAGCGCGTTGAGGAAGATAGGGCAAGTGGCGACGAGCGTCTTTCCTTCACCTGTGCGCATCTCGGCGATACGGCCATCGTGGAGGACCATTCCGCCGACCATCTGGACGTCGTAATGGCGCAGTCCGATCGTTCGCTTGGCCGCCTCGCGTACCAGGGCGAACGCCTCCGGCAGCGCGGAATCGAGGATCGGATCGAAGATCTTGCGATTCTCCTCGCGTCGCTTGATGTCCAGCAGGTCGACCCACTCCGGCTCGGCCGCTGCAAGCTTGACGGCGTACTCCGTCTGAACCCGCGCGCGCAGCTCCTTCGTCTTCTCGCGAAGCTGCTCGTCGGAAAGCTTCTCATACTCTTTTTCGCGCGCCAATATCTTATCCGCGACCAGTTGGTATTTCTGGATATCGCGCGCATTCGCGTCGAAAAACTTCTTTATAAAACCAAGCATATTAGGTGATGTTCCTCAAGATCGGCTTCGCGCAGGCAGGCGAGGACGTGGAAAGAGTTTGGGGGTTCCGGGAGCGTCGTGCTCAACCGGACCCGTCTGGGCCAAAATAGTATACCTCAACGGGATTGCCCTTCCTCCAATACGAAGTCAGGTTACCCGATGGTTTCCGTCAGGTTGACGAAACGCAGGGCACGGGCTACAATAGGACGGAACGAATCGGATAAGGAACTCACGATGGACCAACTATTAATGCGGCGGCGCACTCTCACCGACCTGCCGCCGATCCCCGCGCTGCCGGAGGGCTTCAGCCTGCGCGAATACCGAGAGGGCGATATGCAGGCGCTTGCGGAGGTGTTTAAGTCTGCCTACGCCGACGAGAACTGGACGGCGGACCAAGTTCGCGCCAAGCTCATCGAAGCGCCCGAGGTGAAGAAGATCTACGTGATTGCCCACAGAGACCGCCCGGTGGCGACGACCTCCGTGCGCGTGCTGCCGGACCGTTTTCCCGGCGCGGGCTACGTACACTGGGTGGCGGTGGACCCCAGCGTCCAGGGGCAGCGCCTGGGCTATATCGTCGTGCTGGCCGCTCTGCACGAGTTCGCGCGCATGGGCCTGAACGAAGCCGTGCTGGAGACCGACGACGACCGCCTCGCCGCCATCAAGACCTACCAGAACCTCGGCTTCGAGCCGGAGCATCGCGACGTCCTCCACATGGACCGCTGGGCCAAAGTCGCCGCCGACCTGTTGGCCGCCGTCAACCTCTAAACCCTTGGTGCGAGTGTACAGCTCGGTCACTCGCGCCGATTCTTCCGTGCGACCGCCTGCGTCACCGTGGCAACTATTTATCCCGATCATCATACCGCGCAGTATGCCCTCTCGGAGCTTCTCAACGGGGACACGGCGCGCGCGTCCTTCAGAACCGCGCTTGCTGGGCTCGTTCCATCGGTGATTACGGCGGATGTACCGGCGCTGTCGGTCTTGCATCTGGCGGCAGTTGACACCTAACCAACTATTGCAGGCGAGCACGATCCAGGAGGCAACCGATCTCGTCCGCGCGTTTCAGGGCCGCATCGTCGCCAAGGTGGCAGCCAATAAACGCCTTGAGCGGAAACTTAATGACGGACCCGGATCGACCGTTAGCGCTGTGTCGAATCAAGGTTTGGACGAGTGTTGGTGAATTACTGCCGATGCCATACATCAACACGTTCTTACCATGGTCATTTACAGCGTTTACCGAGGCGCCATTGGCCAGCAGCGTATCGACGGATCGAGCGTATCCATATGCGGAAGCCCGCATTAGTGGTGTCACACCTTCAGGATTTCGTATATCGGGTTGTGCGCCATGGGTTAACAAGCTGGCAGCCATCCGGTTTGTAGCCGTATCGCCTGCCGACGTACCCCGTGCGGCCTCCGAGCGCTCTATCGCCAATAGAAGCGCTGTGGGTCGGTCCTCTGCGGCACGGCGTCGAAAGATGTCGAACAAATCTGAGCGGAGTGAGCATGATGCGGGACCGTCGTAGCGAGTATTCGGATTAGCGCCGCGTTTCAATAGGGTCTCAACTGCGGGTATATCTCCCCGTTTGATGGCGACGATTATCTGACGATCGCAAATCACCTGGTTG
>JAYTEU010000776.1:0-3192 GCA_043734985.1 Chthonomonadaceae bacterium | reverse complement strand
GGGCCGGCTGCCGTCTGTATCCAGTAACACAAGAAGGGTATCCATCCGTCTCTCCTATATCACTTTGGCTTCGTTTCGCAGAGCGGCGACAAGCTCCGGCACGTTTGCCACGCGGCGGCCCGGCTTTCTTGCCGGCGGTGCGTGGCGTTCGACAATGTGCATCTTGACGTTTGGTTTGGCGCCAAGTTCCGCTCCGGGAATTCGCTTGAGAGGCTTCGCGCGGGCCTTTAGGATCGCCGGCAGCGCTACATATCGAGGTTCGTTGAGCCGCAGATCGGTCGTTATGACGGCGGGTAGGCAGACATCGAGGGTCTCCTGGCCGGCGTCTACCTCTCTGGTCACGCGAGCGCTCCGATGGTCGCCGGACACTACTATTCGCGATGCGCATGTCGCCTGCGGGACACCGAGCCGGGCGGCAAGCCGAGGCCCGACCTGGCTGTTATCATCGTCGATTGCCTGCTTTCCCATGAGGATCATATCCGGTTTCTCTTCTAATGCCACAGCATGCAGGTAGAAGCAAACGATGCCCGGATCGGAAACATCGTCTTGATCCTCGATCAGCAGCGCCCGATCCGCGCCCATCGCCAGAGCGTTGCGCAGTGTAGGCTCACACTCCGCCCCTCCCACACTCACCGCCACCACTTCGATATCGATACCGTTCTCGCGCATGCGAACGGCTTCCTCAAGGGCGATTTCATCGAACGGATTGATCACCCACTTAACATCGCTCGTATCGATCGAGCCATCCGCGCCGAGGGATACGCGGCCATAGGGATCCGGAACGCGCTTAACAGGCACCAGGATTTTCATTATTTTAACACTCCTAACGGTTTCATGAATTTTCGTGTTGGCTAATTCTTATACAGAACTCACCGGCAAATCCACTCTCAAATGGAGCGCACTCGGTCGGATCGCCCAAATCCGTAATGAACACATTGTCATGCGTCTACTGTTCATTCGCCTTTGGATCGTGCCCGCCCGATGGGACACTCCGTGCGAGCACCTGGAAAAAGGTATATTAGTGAAATATCGATACGATTCGCATGGCGATCCTCTATTTTGGCGTCGTCGCGCAGGGACTAAAATAGCGCGTAGAATGGGAGAACGGAATGACCATCGTTGATATAAAGGTTCCACAGATGGGCGAGGGATTGACCGAAGTGCGGCTCCTGGAGTTCATGAAATCCCCGGGCGACCCGATTGCGCGCGATGAGGTCATCTATACCATGGAGACCGACAAAGCCACACTCGAAGTCGAGTCGCCTGAAGCCGGTATTCTTCAGGAGTGGCTGGCCGCGGAAGGCGATGTCATGCCCATCGGCGCCACAATCGCGCGGATTTCCCAGGGCTCGGATAAGGAAGCTGCCATCCCTGCCGCGCGCGCCGGCGCGGACGAATCCCCTGCGATACGTACGCCGGCGGTAGAGCGCGTGGTTCCACCGCGAACTCGCGCATACGCACGCGAACTTGGCATAACCGACGCTGCCCTGGCGCGAATCCCCTCCGCAACGGGCAAACTCATGCCTTCGGATCTCGATGCCTTCCAAGCCGGAAAACAGACGCAAGACACGTCGGATACTGAGGAAGTACTAGCCGCTGCTGATGCCTTCACCGACCGGCCCCTCCCCGATCGACAACGAAAACTTAATTTTCATTTGAAGCGAAGCGCTCAGATTGTCGTGCCGGGCACTATCGGCAGGCCACAAACTTGGTCGAAGGTACGGGAATTTGTTTCTCATCGTCGCCAACTGCCGAATTCAGGACGGCCGACTGAATTTCAAACGTTCGCCTATTGTACCGTGCAAGCGACGACTGTCTGTCCAAAATTTCGATGCGCGCTTATTCGCGACGATACCATTCGCCAATTCGACAGGCTCAATCTGGGAATTGCGGTTGCGCTCCCGGACGGAGAACTCACAACTGCGGTGGTTACCGAGGCGGACTTAATGCCCTACGCCGAGTTTATCGGCACAGTACAGAAAAACATTCGAGCCGCGCGTGAAGGCGACGACCAGGCGGACGCGAGCGTTCAGTTGCTGCTAACCTATATGGGCTCCCATGGGGTGCGCGACGCGATTCCCGTGCTGGTGGCTCCCGCGGCGGCCGTCATCTTCCTGGGCGAATCGTACGAGAGCGACGGACAGCTCTATTCAAACGTGGCGCTTACATTCGACCATAGACTGATGAACGGTGTGGAGGCAGCAGAAATGCTTGCCGCAATCGCCGATCAGATCGACAGACTGAATGTCTCGGACTGATTGTCTAAGTGCGATTACGAGGAAGCTAGGGAACACGATATTCCTGGGAACAGTTGCCGGCCTGGTACGTCTAAGCATTCCGATGCGGACTTTCCGGTCCTGAATTCAGCTTGATTCACGGCAGTATCCGCGCGGGAACCGACGCTGGCGGCTAAGCGCGGTGCCTTTTTGCCGTATCATTCGCCCTAATAGTACGATTATATGCCAGAATGAGTGTTGATAACTGGCTGCATGCACGAACAGCACAATCGTTCCGCAGCGCCGAATAGCTCAATTGGCCGAGCGTACCTTCAACATTCGCGAAACACGGCTAAGATACTGCCCGTCTGTACTGTTACCCGGCGGATGCAGGAGAGAGGAGTTTGATGGCGTCTCGAATCGCAGCGATACAGAGGGGTGTCTTTTCACGCGACGCACTTTGGAGCGACAATGCCGTCCTGTTCTATCTTGCACTGACGGTGCTGGTCGGTCATCTATTGACCAATGCCAATTACGGATACCAGCGCGATGAATTTTACTATGTTACCTGTGGCCACCATATGGCCTGGGGTTACGTGGATCATCCGCCACTCACGCCGGTTATGGCCAATGTCTCAACTTGGCTGTTCGGCAATACGCCTTTTGCGTTACGTTTCTTTCCGGCCCTCGCAGGTGCGCTGACCGTTTTCCTCACGGGACTGATTACCCGCGAGCTCGGCGGCAACCGTTTTGCGCAGGTCGCGGCGGTCGTGTCCACCATGATGGCGCCGCTGTTTATTGCGGCAAACGGTCTGCTAATGCCGATCTCCGTCGACATCCTCGTTTGGACGTTCAGCTCCTATCTCGTCCTTCGCATTATCAAACATCAAGAGAACCATTTGTGGGCGGCGGTCGGCCTAACAATTGGTATCGGCCTGCTCAACAAATATAACGTTTTGTTCTTCGTCGCAGCGCT
>JAYTEU010000775.1:0-2872 GCA_043734985.1 Chthonomonadaceae bacterium | reverse complement strand
AGCACGCTGGCAACCACCAGGTCGTTGTCAACGATGACCTCCTCGATCTTCGGATCGAGCGGGCCGGAGTTGCCGATGCAGGTCGTGCATCCGTAGCCGACTGTTTGGAAACCAAGCGCGTCCAGATAGGTCTGGAGGCCCGTCTTGTCGAGGTACGCGGTCACCACGCGGCTTCCCGGCGCAAGGGACGTCTTAACCGCGGGGCGAACGCGCAGGCCCTTTTCAATGGCTTTTTTGGCAAGCAGGCCGGCGGCAAGCATAACGCTGGGGTTGGACGTGTTGGTACACGAAGTGATCGCGGCGATCACGACGTCGCCATGGTGCAGCTCGGTGATGGTGTTGGCAAATTCGCCTGCGGGGATCTCTTCGACGCGGTCCGGAGTCGGCCGGTTCTGCATCATCTCGATTTCCGTGGTGACCGCCGTTTCGTTCTCGCTATCAAGGGGATGCGCGCCACCGACCGGAACCGTGTCGGAGGACTGCTCGCCGCCGCCCGTTAGCGGGCTGGATTGGGAAACGGCATCCGGGTGAACGCCGGTGCGTACGAAAAACGGCCGGGTGGATTCCGATTGGGTCTTGTTGTACCCGCTCTCCGAAAGCGGCCGGGACAGCAGCGACGAGAACGTCTCCTTGATGTCGGTCAGGTTGATCCGGTCCTGCGGGCGCTTCGGTCCTGCCACGCACGGTTGAACGGAGCTAATGTCCATCTCGTACAGCTCGCTGTACGAGATCTCGCCGGACTTCGGCATTCCAAAGAGGCCCTGCGCCTGGAAGTATTTGCGGAAGGCGTCGACTTGCGCCACGGTCCGACCGGTGTTGGTTAGGTATCGGCAGCTCTCCTCGTCCACGGGGAAGAAGCCCATCGTTGCACCGTATTCGGGGGCCATGTTTCCAATTGTGGCGCGGTCGGTGAGCGATAGAGATGCCGCGCCCTCGCCGTGAAACTCTACAAATTTGCCGACTACCTTGGCCTTGCGAAGCTTCTCCGTAATGGCGAGCACAAGGTCGGTAGCCGTGACTCCGGGCTTAAGCGCGCCGCTCAGATCAACGCCGACCACGTCCGGTGTAAGGAAGTAGACCGGCTGCCCAAGCATGCCCGCCTCCGCCTCGATACCGCCGACGCCCCAACCGACAATGCCGAGGCCGTTGATCATGGTCGTATGGGAGTCCGTGCCGACCAGCGTGTCGGGATAGAATATTCCGGCCTTCTGAAGCACGCCTTTCGCCAAGTACTCCAGATTCACCTGATGTACGATCCCGATGCCGGGTGGAACTACTCCGAATCCGTTGAACGCCTGCATGCCCCACTTCAGGAACTCATACCGGGCGCGATTACGCTTGAACTCGATCTCCATATTGCGGTTGAGCGCGTCTGAAACGGCCGAATAGTCTACCTGAATCGAGTGATCGACGACCAGGTCTACCGGTACAAGCGGCTCGATCATTCCGGCGTCGCGGCCAAGGCGGCCGACCGTCGATCGCATCGCGGCGAGATCGACGAGCAGCGGCACGCCGGTGAAGTCTTGCAGCACGATGCGCGCGACGACGAACGGTATCTCGTTGACACGCTCGTCGTTCGGTCCCCAGTTTGCAAGGTCACGAACATCGGACTCGGTTACGCGCTTGCCGTCTACGTTGCGGAGCACGGATTCTAGGACGATCCGAATGGAGACCGGAAGTCTGGATATTGGGCCAACGCCTGCCTTCTCAAGCTGGGGCAGTGAGTAGAACTCACCGGTCTGGTTGTCGCCGTATGTAAAGGTCTGGAGCGTATCGAAAAGTTGGTGGGGCGCGGACATCGGAACTTCCTCCTTTGGAACGTGGAAAATAAATACAGTGCTCGAACGATTGATTGTGAGTTTACCGTGGATGGCAACTATAATACAAATGAATTTTTGGCATGATTAGAATGTGATATTCGTATGTTTACGGGACCCGTGCCACAGTGGGATCAGCAATCGGCGAGATAGGTGTAGGGTATTCTGAAGGGACGAATTTCGCCAGCCCAAGTCGCGCGCTACGTGTAGTTTCCATGGGCTTCCGAGCCGCACGTAAGCCAGGAATTATCCGATTTCAGACCTTAATCTCGACACATGGAGAGAACAATAGACAATGCCGTGGGAAAAAGTTGCGAAGGTCGCGGACGTTAAGCCGGGCGCAGGGTTTGCCGCGATCGCCGGCAGAAGAGAGATTGCCCTGTTTTTGGTAGAGGGCCAGTACTTTTGTATCGAGAACTCCTGCCCACATATGCAGGGACCACTGTCGGAGGGAGAAGTTGAGGGCGAGATCGTCTACTGCCCCTGGCACTATTGGCCCATCAATATTCGCACCGGAGAGCTGACGTTTGACGCCGGGGTGTGCGCCGCGACGTTCCCTTGCAAAGTCGACGGCGACGACGTGCTTGTGGATTTGGACTGACTCCTAACCGAGTGTGCAAAGAGAATGGAATACGCCCCCTAACCCCCAATTCTGGGGGAACCGGCTGGTGTAATGCGATACAACTCCCCCAAAATTGGCGGACGGGGCGCTCTTTGCACCCTCGCTATCAGAGATGCCACCGACGTTGGATAGGGCAGGTGTGGAGGTGGATTTCCTAGACGCGAAACAGCGTGCTCGCAGTCGTTTCGACACCGGATATCTCCGGTCGGGAGGTTTCGGAAGCGTGCTTCGAGGAGCCGCCGTGGGTAGCCAACGATTCGTTTGATGTCTCGGAATTACGATTCGGTCCCGAAGACTGCGAATCGTTTTCCGGCCGGATCAGTCGGACTTTCGTGATGCGCCTGCCATCCGTTGCCTCGACCACAAACACCACGGTTCGCCAGCGGATGCGCTCGCCCTGTTCGGCCTGGTGCCCGAGCAGGCCGAACACGAA
>JAYTEU010000774.1:0-5694 GCA_043734985.1 Chthonomonadaceae bacterium | reverse complement strand
ACCATCGAAGGTGTCGAGGCGCTACGTCCCGCGACCTATAGCGTCATCCCGGACCGACTTCAGGCGGGTACCTACGCCGTAGCCGCAGCGATCACCGGCGGCGACGTCCTCATCGAAAATGCGGTTTCAGACCATTCCAGGCCACTGCTGTCCAAGCTCGCAGAGGCGGGAGTGGATATACAGAAAACACCACGCGGACTGCGCGTACGCCGCACCGGAAAAATCTATCCGACCGATATCAAGACCCTACCCCACCCAGGTTTCCCAACCGATATGCAGCAGCCCTTCGCCGCGTTGATGTGCCTGGCGGACGGCGTCTCCATGGTCACTGAAACGCTTTACGAAAGCCGATTCCGTTACACCACCGAACTGGAGAGAATGGGCGCTGACATTCGTGTCGATGGCCGAACCGCTAAGATAACCGGTGTGGCAAAGCTAAGCGGCGCGAAAGTCACCTGCACGGACCTTCGCGCCGGGGCCGCCATGGTCTGTGCCGCGCTCGCAGCGGAAGGCGACACAGAGATCGACGGACTAATTCACCTCGACCGCGGATATGAGCACATTGTTCCAAACCTTCAGGGTCTGGGAGCGGACATTGTTCGTCACGGCCCGAACTAGCAAGACCGCGAGAAGAGAGTGACCACATGTGGAGCCCCATACCTGAGTTGGGTGTCGACCTGGGAACCGCCAACATCTTGGTCTATGTTCGCGGCAAGGGCATCGTTCTACGAGAGCCTTCGGTAGTCGCGATAAACAGCATCAGTAAGAAGGTAAAGGCGGTCGGTGAAGAGGCAAGGCTGATGCTCGGCCGTACTCCCGGCCATATCATTGCGGTGCGGCCCATGAGCGACGGCGTGATCGCGGACTACACGACTACGCAGAAGATGCTTGAGTACATCTTTGCCAAGGTCGTCAAGCGTAATCGCCTATTCAAGCCTCGAGTACTGATTTGCGTGCCCTCACAGGTTACCAGCGTCGAACGCCGGGCCGTAATTCAGGCTGCGATCGAGGCCGGTGCGCGAGAGGCGTATACCATTGAGGAGCCCATGGCGGCCGCGATCGGAGCGGGTCTTCCGATCTCGACGCCGGGCGGAAACATGATTGTGGATATCGGCGGCGGCACGACGGACATCGCTGTCATATCATTGGGCGGAATAGTCGCCAGCGAAAGTCTGCGCGTCGCCGGCAACCGAATCGACGAGGTGATCATTCGCTTTATCAAGTCGGCCTACAGCTTAATGATCGGGGATCGTACCGCGGAAGACATCAAAACCAAGATTGGCTCCGCCTATCCCCTAGAACAGGAGATCGTCCTCTCGGTCAAGGGGCGCGACCTGGTCGCGGGCCTTCCCAAGACGATTGAGGTCTCCTCCGATGAGATTCGCGAGGCGCTTGCCGAGCCGGTAACGCAGATCGTCGAAAAGGTCAAGCGAGTCCTGGAGAGGACGCCGCCGGAACTTGCCGCGGACATTATCGAACGGGGCATCGTACTTACGGGCGGCGGCGCACTGCTGCGCGGACTGGACCGACTATTGTCGGCCGCTACGGGAATCCCGGTGTATGTTGCGGAAGACCCGCTCTCGTGCGTAGCAATCGGCACCGGACGTGCGCTGGAGGAGCTTCCTGCGATACGGGACAGTGCAATTATTTCCGGATGACCGCATGAGAATCACGCTACTGACAATCTGCGCCTGCGCTGCGCTTTTACGATGCCAGGCCACGTGCGCAATGCAGCCGCCCCCTGACGTCAGGTCGAGCCATTGGGCGGCCCCCGCAGTCGCGAAAACAATCAAAGCCAAAGTGCTCCGGCTCCAATCCGACGGACGGTTTCACGGCGACGCCAAAGTGACCCGCACGGAGGCGGTTTTGGCCCTCGCGGCGATGGGGCGTATTCTGGTGGAAGGCTCCTGGAATTCGAGCGGACGAAGCCGCCCTGTTCCGGATTCGGTGTCGGCAGTCTGGGCGAAGACCGATTGGAAGGATGAGCCGGTCCGTCGGTACGCATTTGCCGCCATCCTCACGCGCTTTGCCGATTACTTAGCCAATTCCGCGAGGCGACCGGCTGCAGGCGCGAAAGTGGGGCAATCTGAAGCGCTCTCCCCCGTCACGCTCTCCGTGTCTCCAGATAGCCCGGCGTACAGCGCGCTTAAGTACCTGGCTGAAAATCGAATGGTCAAGCCCGGCTCGCCCCTGCTGAAGCCCGACAACTCGGCGCTCGCAGGCAGGGAGCTGAGCAGCGCCCTCGCGGAGCTCGCCACGGGCGTCACCGACAGGCTGACAGAGGTTGGAAAGGACGCCGACGGCAATACGCCGGACGTTAAGCCAAACAAGCGACCGCCGCGTTAGGACGCGCGCAACCATTACCGCGTGCTTTTCGATCTGCTCACTGCCTTGGAAACAAAGCGATGGTTATTGCGCAAATCCTCAGGTGTGAACCTGCAAGGAAGCCGTGCGGAGCTATTGCACGAGTACATTACCTGCACGTGGGAGGTCCGTCTTGACATCCACCGCGCCATTACGCTGTAAATGTAGAAAACAGGCTGAGACCGGCCTGCGCTGTTCGCGGTGCTTTGTGCCGATCTGCCCGGACTGCTCGCGCCCGGCGCCGGTCGGCATGCTCTGCCGAGACTGCGCCCGGGGCACGCCGTCAAGGCTGTACCAGGTCGACCCCAAGACTTTCACTCTCGCCGTTCCCGTGACGCTTGCCGCCGGTCTGTTCGGTGGATGGCTCATAGCGACGATAGGGCGGATCGGCTTCTTTGGCGCATTCGCAGGCTTTATCTACGGAATGGCGGTAGGCGAGATCGCGCTTCGACTAACGGGCCGGAAGCGTGGAACGGCAATGGAGATCATGGCCGGAGCGAGCGTGTTCGTCGGTCTCCTCGGCGGCTTCGCCATCCATATCCTCACAACTGCAGCATCGATACCTCACGGCGCATTCTCGCCGGATGCCGATCCGATCACGGCTTCCACCCTATTCGCCCATCTTCTCATCGACCCCTGGAACTATGTGATCATCGCAGTGGCCGTGTTCGGCGCGGTTAGCCGCATCCGAAACATCGGGTAGGGCTCGAACCGGCGGCACTGGGTTTTCGGCAGTACTTTTTCAATAATGGCTTTGGCGCGCGGCAATGAATTGCCGGTCTAAGTTTCCGAAGTCCGCCTGCGCGGACTCAATGCACAACCCGCGCAGGCGGGTTTGGTTTACTTAGACCGGGGTTTCCCCGAAAGGGTCCCCGAAAGTCTTCGGGGCAGGCCGGGGTCTCTCGAACAACCCCGTGTCGATGCAAATATGCGGCTTATCTAAAAGGTATATGGGTTTTCGCGAATTCAGGTAGATACCTTCGCCTGGTCTTTGCTTGCCGTCGCCTCCCGCACCATATCAAGCAGAATCCCAACGATCTTCTCAGGATTGCTGATGTGGTACTCCGTCTCATCCACAATCGCCCGTGTCTCTTCTAACCGCATAAATTTCCATAGGCTGCCGGTAGTGACAACTCCGAACACGGTCGGTATGGTATTTTCCTGCTCGCGGTTGAACCACTGCGCGGCCACCATTTCGGCAAGGCATTGGGCGATTCCACGGGGCACGTTCTCGTTCTTCGCCTCCGCTACCGCAATAACAGGCGCCTCCACAGCCAACTGTAAGGGCGAAAGCGACAGCAGAAAGTCACAAACGCCTCTCAGTCCACTCTCCGCGTCTACGTTAAACTCGACGCCCGAAAAAAGGCTAATTCGGTCGTTAAGCTGCCGTCGCGTCTCCACCAGTATCGGCATGATGATCAGTTCAGAGCGCTTTTTCGGTGCTGATCTCCAGCGCGAGCGGTAGTTGGTAGTTGAGTGTCTCAAGCAGCCATGCACTTACGACCGCTGGCGGAACAGGTGCGAACAGGCCCTTGCGCTCCTCAATCTGAAGGCCAAACAGCCGCTTTAGACCAGGCAGGGTGAACTCATCGTAAGCCATGGAAATCGACTTTCTCAAGACCACAAGCTGTAACGCGCGGCTATTGTCTCATCTGCGGATGGAGATTGATTGCCGCCGCGCATGCGCCCTCTATGCAAACAATACCCGAACAGCGGGTTCGATCCCACGATCCAGGTATTGTTGTCAATAGCCAATCTACGCGCGGCGGCCGTCCTACCTATTGAACAAGAAGGCCGGGCTGTTAAGCAGTGCCCACATCACGTCTTGGGCGCCTTCCGTGCGGTTTGGCGCGGTCTTGATGGTGTCGAGGCCGGCCTTCTTCTCTTTTTCGGAGGGCATTCGGCAAAGCGCAGACAGGAAAATATCCTCCACGATCTTTTCGTCAGTGGGATTTGAAGCCATCAGCGCCGCAACCCGGCCCTGTTTGCTGGAGATCGTATCGGTAGTCGGGCCGTTGATGAGCGCCATCGCCTGCCCTAGGCTGACGCTGCTGGAGCGCTCGCACTCGCAGGGCGTATCGCGGGACGGGCGGCCGAAGAGGTCCAGGAAGCCATCGGCGCCGGTCGCAACCGCATCCGGGATCTGGCCGGCCTTGGTGCCGGCGGGAAGGCCGCCGAAAGCAGACTGCGTTCCCGTGACCTGATTGATCGCGTCTAGGAGCTGTTCCGCTTCCAGGCGCCGGGGCAGCGCGTGGGAGAAGTTCGTCTTGTCGTCCACGTTCCAGGCGTTGCTGGCGATGGAAGACTGGTAGGCTCTGGAAAGCACCATTACGCGCATCAAGTGCTTCAGGTCGTAGCCGCTCGCCACGAAGTCTTTGTTCAGCGCATCGAGAAGCTCCGGGTTGACAGGCGGGTTGCTGGCCCGAATATCGTCGACCGGCTCGATGATGCCCTTGCCGAAGAAGTAGCTCCAAAGGCGATTGGCCATGGCGCGCGAGAAGAAAGGATTGTCGCTTGCGGTGAGCCACTGGCCGAATGCGCTCCGACGATTTGTCGACGCCGCCATGCCGGGATTATGGCCGACCGGCACATAGGGCGCTACTGCCAGGCCCGTCTTCGGGTGCATCACTTCGCCGTCGTCCTTGTTAAAGACGACCTCGGCTCCTGCCGGACCGGGCTTGTAGCCGACTTTGGCAAAGAACGCGCCGAACTGGTAGTATTGGTTCTGCGTCCAACGCTCGAATGGATGATCGTGGCACTTCGCGCAGGAGAACCGCACGCCCAGGAATAGCTGCGTAACGTTCTCAGTCGCGGTCGAGGAGTCGCGAATGACACGAAGGTAGTTCGTCGGCGCGTTTTCGTTGGAGTCGCCGGAAGCGGTGACCAGGCTATAGACGAACTTATCGTAAGGCATATTTTCGGCGACCGCCGCATGAAGCCAGTTCCGGAACTTGCGGACCCCTACCTGTCCGAGATATTTGCTGTTGCAGTCCAGCAGGTCGGCCCACTTGTTCGTCCAGCGATCCACATATTCCGGCGAGCTCAGGAGTGAGTCCACAAGCCGCGTTCGCTTGTCGCGCGAGGGAGCCGGGTCTGCAAGGAAGGCCCGCGTAGTGTCCGGCGACGGCGGCAGGCCCGTCAGGTCGATGGTGACGCGGCGCAGGAAGGTCGAGTCGTCGCAGACTGCGGAGGGGAGCGCTTTGATCTTCTTAAGCTTAGCGTCGATGAAGCGGTCGATGTAGCTGTATTCCGGAACCGCTGTCCACTGGTAGCGATCGCGCTTGCCGAGGACCGTGATATTGTTGGTGGCGTAAGTCCCCTCGTAGCGAA
>JAYTEU010000773.1:0-2912 GCA_043734985.1 Chthonomonadaceae bacterium | reverse complement strand
TGGCGGCGAGCTGTTTTAAGTGCCATGGGCCTAGCGGCGCGAGAGGTGGATTGAGGCTGGATACGCGGGAGGGATTGCTTAAGGGCGGCGCGCATGGGGCGGTTGTGGTGGCGGGAAAGCCTGCGGCGAGCCTGTTGTTAAAGGCAGTATCGTATGCCGATCCGGCGCTGAAGATGCCGCCGACCGTGAAGATTCCCGCCGACCAGATCGCAATACTGAAGCGCTGGGTGGCGAGCGGCGCGGTGTGGCCGGAGTATGCCAAAGGCACATCGGGGGCGGCGTCCGGCGGGCTCTGGTCGGCGAAACCGGTGGTCAAGCCGGCGATTCCGGCCGTCCGAAATGGCGCTTGGGTCCGCAATCCTATCGACGCCTTTGTGCTGGCGCGGCTGGAATCGAAGGCGATGCAGCCCGCGCCGCCTGCGTCTAGGCGCGAACTGCTCCGGCGGCTGACCTTCGACCTGACGGGACTTCCGCCGACGCCCGAGGAGATCGCGGTGTTCGTAGCGGACACCTTGCCCGACGCGTATGAAAAGAACGTTGACCGCCTGTTGGCCTCTCCCCGCTACGGCGAGCGCTGGGCGCGGTACTGGCTCGACCTGGTGCGTTACGCGGATTCCAACGGCTACGAGCGTGACAATGAGAAACCCTATTCCTGGAAATACCGCGATTATGTGATTCGGTCGCTGAACGAGGATAAGCCCTACGACCGCTTTGTCACCGAACAGCTTGCCGGGGACGAGATGCCGAACCGAGACGAGTCGACCGTGGCGGCGACCGGTTTTCTGCGGCTCGGGACCTGGGACGACGAGCCAAACGACGCGCTGGAGTACAAGTTCGAGCGGCTTGACGACCTGGTGCATGCGAGCGCGACGGCGTTCCTGGGCATGACCGTGCGCTGCGCGCGCTGCCACGACCACAAGTTCGATCCGATCCCGCAGAAGGACTACTACGCGTTCGCCGCCAACTTCTACGGAGGGTACCTCGATCCGGGAGATGGAAAGCTGATGGGTGGGCCGCCGCCGGATAAGCTCGGCTTTTCGGCGCTCGGTTTCACCGATCGTGGCCCGGACGCGCCTCCCCTCAAGCTGCTGGTGAACGGCGACGTGAAGCGCCCCGCCGGTGTCGTTAATCCCGGCTACCTCTCGCTGGTCTCCAATTTCCAGCGCGCCGTCGAGCCTCCGCCCGCAGGCGCGGTCACCACGCGCCGCCGACTCCAGCTCGCGTCCTGGATAACGGACCCGCGCAATCCCCTCACGGCCCGCGTCATCGTCAATCGGATATGGCAGCACCACTTCGGCCAGGGCCTCGTCCGAACGCCCAACAATTTCGGCCGCAAAGGCGCACCTCCCACCCACCCCGAGCTGCTGGATTGGCTGGCAGCAAGTTTCGTCGAAGAGGGGGTCGGCTGGCGTTTCAAGGCGTTACACCGACTGATCGTAACCTCTTCGGCGTACCGCATGGGCTCGCTGCATCCAAAGGAGGCGGTGTATGCCAGGACCGACTTCCTGAACGAGAACCTGTGGCGATTCGACCGGAGGCGGCTGGATGCGGACGCGCTCCGTGACTCTATTCTGTCCGTTAGCGGGCAGCTTAATCTCAAGGTGGGAGGCCCGGGGTTCGTGCCGACCGTCACCCGGGAGGCGCTGGAGGGCCTGAGCCGCAAGGGCGCGGAGTGGACGCCCTCCGCGCCGGAAGAGCAGAACCGGCGGACGGTCTATCTCTTCCTGAAGCGGGCCATGCTGCTCCCAATGCTGACCGTGTTCGATTTCGCCGATACCACCGCGCCCCTCGAACAGCGGGACATAACGACCGTCGCGCCGCAAGCTCTGGCGCTTATGAACAACCCGTTCGTCAATCAGCAGAGCGAAGCGTTCGCGCGCCGGGTGGAAGCTGAAGCGGGACCTGCCCCTTCCAAACAGATCGAACGTGCATGGCAGCTAGCCTTCGCCCGCAAACCCACCACGGCAGAAGCAAACCAGGCAGCGGCGTTCCTGGCAGTGCGCCCGCCGGATCAATCCAAAATCCAAACGCCCAGAGGGCACCCGAAATCCAAAATAGCTCCCGCCGATCTCCGCCTCTGGCTTCGTGCCGACGATGGCGTGAGGGCCGATGCGAACGGCCGAGTACAGGTGTGGAACGATCTCTCAACCGCAAAGCTGAGCGCGGTGCAGCCACTTGTCGCTGCCCAGCCGACAGTGGAGCCCGACGTTTTGAACGGGCACGCGGCGCTCCGGTTCAACGGCAAAGCTAACTTCCTGGCAATCCCGTCGCAGGTGATAACCTCTCAACAGTTCAGCATTTTCGCCGTAGTCAGCGATCTGGCGGCGGACGGGCACCGGGAAATATTCTCAAACTGGAACCGCGCCGGAAACGTCGTCACGGCCGTATTCCTGGGAGCGACCGGAACCTCCAGCGCGCGCCTCACGGACGACTTCTCCCCGGTGGGCGTGCTGGCGCATCGGGACCGGCCGTTTATCCTGACCGGCATCGCCGGGCCTGCTAGTGTGGCGGTCTACCAAAACCGGAATGAAATCGCTAAGAAGGTATCGCCGATCGCGCCGCGCGTTCTCTCCGGGCCATACGTCATCGGGCAGCAGGGCAACATCAACGGCGAGTTCTGGAACGGCGATATCCTGGAACTGCGGGTCTACAATCGCGGTCTGACCGACGCCGAGCGCGACCAAGTCTGGGACGAGATGACCGCGCGCTATGGCCTAGCGGCCCGGCCCAAGCCGATCTCCGCGGCGCTAGTCTCGCTATGCCACGTGCTGCTGAACGCCAACGAGTTCTTATATGTAGATTGAGGAGATATCCTCGCGCAATTTATTGTCTGAACCGGGATTTGTCGGATTTGAGGATTGACAGGATTTGCGCTCGACGCTACCGACTGCAGGAGCCTCATCCTAGTAATC
>JAYTEU010000772.1:0-8392 GCA_043734985.1 Chthonomonadaceae bacterium | reverse complement strand
GAGCGGATCTCCCGCCTTTACCGCCATCTTACAGGCGTTCGTGATCGTCACATGATCCCGCTGCACCAGGAGCCTGCGCGAAACAGTCTGGCTGATCAGCTCTTCGATCATGTCGCGCAGGATTTTCTCGTAGGGCTTGTGCGCAAGCATCGCGGGTACCGCGCGAATCAAAAAGCTCTCTCCGCCGAAAGGCGTTATCTCCCACCCGGCGGAGGCGAAGCTTTCGCAGTGCTGAGCAAGCAGCAGCGCCTCGCGCCGGTCGAGGTCCAGCGTCACGGGCAGCACCAGGCGCTGAACGGGCACGCCGCCCGCGAACCGCTTAACGGTCAGCCGTTCGTAAAGCACCCGCTCGTGGGCCACATGCTGATCGATTACGGCAATTCCGTCGGGCGTAAGCGCGATAATGTAGGTATTACGCGCCTGCCCAAGGACCTTGAATTCCCGGAGCTGTTCCGCAAAAGGCCTGGGACATGGGGGGTCTGAGAACGCGCCATCGTCGTCTGCACCCATAGGCGCGGCAGGCGGCAAGGCCCCTCGGTCAAACCCGGCTCCCGGGCTAGGGCCGGACCGTGCATCGTCGACAGCCGTAGCATGCGAACTATCTCCGCCTGATAGCGTATATGCCTCCACCAATGCACCGAAAGCGAACGGAGAACTGCCATCCGGCCTCGATTCCGAACTTGAAAACCGAAACCGGCTCTGGTCGGTCTGCTCCTGTTCCGGCATTAGAGGCAAGGATATTCGCGGTGACGGTACGACGCCGTAAGCCAGTAGGGCTCCCTTGACCGCCTGGCTCACGGCATGGTGTACGTCACCGTCACGCGTAAATTTCACCTCGGTCTTGGTCGGATGGACGTTCACGTCCACGAGATCCGGGCTAATCTCCACGAAGATCGCGGCTACCGGGAACCTGCTGTCTGGGGTCAATGACCGGAATGCGTCTTCAAGTGCGTGGGCCAGGAGGCGGCTCTTAATCGGGCGCCTATTGACATAGAACAGTTCGTGCGAGCGGCCCGTGCGCGACAGGTCCGGCGTTGCAATGTAGCCGGACACGTCGATACCAGGCGAATCAAAGCGGATCGGGATAAGTTTGCGCGCTGTCTCTCGGCCCCAAACGGCGGCCAATGCGGCCAGCGACTCGCCTGTACCCGGAGTAGCCAGACTCTCGTGGTTTTGCTGCCTAACTCGGAAAGCGATTGTCGGAAAGGCTATAGCGAGATTGCCGACCATCTCCATTACGCGGCCTACCTCGCTGGGTGTCGATTTTAGGAACTTCAGTCGCGCGGGAGTATTGTAAAAGAGGTCCGCGACCTCAATCGTCGTTCCATCGCTCGCTGCGACATCCTCAACGACGTCAAGCTCGCCACCGGTAACATGCAGGCGCAGTCCATGATCGGAATCGCGATGTTTCGTTGTGAGCTCGAAACTGGAAACGGATGCAATCGAAGGCAGAGCTTCACCGCGAAAGCCGAGCGTGTGAATTGCAAAGAGATCGTCGGCGGTGCGTATTTTGCTTGTCGCATGACGCTGAAGGGCGAGGATAGAGTCCGTTCGGGTCATCCCACTCCCATTGTCCGACACCGTAATCCGCTTTTTGCCCCCTTCGTCCAGCACGACCGTTATCAGAGTGGCGCCGGCATCGATTGCGTTCTCGACCAACTCCTTGACGGCGGATGCGGGCCGCTCGATAACCTCACCCGCGGCGATCCGATTTGCGGTAATTTCATCAAGCAGGATTACCTTATCTTCCGCCATGGAGCAAGCCTCGATTCACCGACAAACTATTCGTAGTATACCTCAACAGTGCCACTACACCTGGCTAACGTTAAATTGTCCAGGTTCAATGGAAACAGCCATAAACTGCCTTATCGCGCGCCAAATCGAGAGCGCGGTGGGCAGATAGCCGATAGTTCCTCCGCAAAGCTACCTGTTTTTTACTGATAACTGTAAATAACTGCTGATACAGTTGGAATTGATAGAAAAATTGTGAATACTACTCTCGTATGCTTTGAACGGAAAGGATTCACGCTCATGTCCGCACATCCGGCTGTTAGCCCATCGTGCTGCCCTCGCTGTGGCGGCGCTTGCGAGGGCAACTGGATAACCATAACACTCAGACGAACCGCCAGCGAGTTCGCGATACTGCGCAACGTGCCCGCGGAGATATGCCAACTCTGTGGAGAGACGCAGTTCTCGATGCCGACATCGTTACGTATGCTCGCATCGCTTCAAACTACGCGCGCTCCCGACGACGTCGTCATTGTCCCAGTTTACGATTTTTCCTCTACGATCTGAACCCTAACGAATCACTCTACGGCGCGCCGGTTTCAACGATAAACCTAGTTCATCATTGAAACCGGACATGCGCTTGGTCATCATTATTATTAACTGGCGCGATTATCCCCTCTCGATCCGAATTTATCGTCGGCATTACTTGACGGGCGTTTCTCCTCTCGCTCTGACTTCTTGCACGTCCGTGCACGGTATCCTGGTATTATCTTTTCCATAGTCCCTATTTCCGCACTGTAGTACGCAGGTAGTCCTAACGCGACACACCCTGGCAAACCTGTAGGAGACACTCTTGAAGCGCTTATCTTTTTCGCTCTGCCTTGCCCTTCTTACTCTCTCTCCGGTATTGGCCGGCCAATCCGACAATACGACCGATTCGCTGGTCAAGGATATGCCCTGGCGTTCCATCGGTCCGGCCGTAATGGGCGGCAGAATCGATGATTTCGCGGTCGTCGAGTCCGACCCATCGATATTCTATGTTGCAACGGCCGCCGGAGGCGTTTTCAAGACGTCGAATCACGGCACCACTTTCGAATCAGTGTTCGACGCGCAGCCGTGCATCAGCATTGGCGATGTAACCGTCGCTCCATCGAACCCGAATGTCGTCTGGGTCGGGACGGGTGAGGCGAACAACCGTCAAAGCTCGACCTGGGGCAACGGCGTCTATAAGTCGCTCGACGCGGGCAAGACCTGGACCTACATGGGCCTGCCGGAGAGCAGGCATATCGGGCGGATCGTGATCGATTCCAAGAATCCGGATATCGTTTTCGTGGCGGCGGGCGGCGACCTCTGGGCGCCCAGCGTGGATCGAGGAGTCTACAAGACGAGCGACGGTGGGAAGACCTGGATACAATCGCTCGCCATCAATGCCGACACCGGATGTACCGACCTGGCTATGGACCCGAAGGATCCAGCCACTGTGTATGCCGCAATGTACCAACGAAGGCGCACTCCCGCAGGCTTTAACGGCGGCGGGCCAGGAAGCGGTCTATACAAGACATCCGACGGTGGCGCGCACTGGATGCGCCTGGAAAAGGGCCTGCCAACCGGCGACTGCGGGCGAATTGGGCTCGATGTGTACCGAAAGAACTCGTCAATCGTCTATGCCTGCGTCGAAAACGCGAGTGGCGGTATCTATCGGTCTGAAGACCGCGGCGAATCCTGGACTAAGATGGGTACCGTCAGCATGGGGCTAAATGCTTTCCGTCCCATGTACTTCAGCCAAATCCGCATCGACCCAAACAATGACCAGAATATTGTTCTCGCCGGAGTAAACATCGGCTGGTCAGGGGATGGCGGTAAGACTTTCGAGACATTCCCCGCCTCGCGCGTCCATCCCGATACGCACGCCATCTGGATCGACCCCGCGAACTCCAAGCATATTCTCGTCGGCTGTGACGGCGGAATACAGTGGACCTTCGATCAGGGCAGGACCTGGGATCACAATAATATACTCGCTATCTCACAGTTCTACGAGATCGCATACGATATGCGACGGCCGTACTGGGTCTATGGCGGACTCCAGGACAACGGAAGCTGGGGCGCGCCGAACATGGCGCTAAGCGGGCGCGGGATCACGAACGCTGACTGGATAAACGTTGGCGGCGGCGACGGGTTCTACTGCCAGGCCGATCCGACCGATTCTAACACCGTATATTCCGAGTCTCAGGGTGGCGCGGTCGCGCGAATTAACGTGCCAACGGGCGAACGGAAATCTATCCGGCCTCCGTCAGTGCCTGGTGCCCCCCCGTACCGTTTCGATTGGAATACGCCGATCCTGGTTTCCCCGCACAACCATAATCGCATCTACATCGGCGGAAACCGCCTTTTCATATCGGACGATAGAGGTGACTCTTGGCGTTCGAGCCCCGACCTGACTACAAGTCCCGATCGGACGAAGATTCCGATCATGGGAGTGCTGCCCAGCTCAAAAACGCTATCTCTTAATGATGGCCAGGACAACTTCGGCGCGATTGTCACGGTCAGCGAATCGCCCGCGCAGGCGGGTGTCCTCTGGGCCGGAACCGACGATGGGAACGTCCAGGTATCGCGAGACGACGGCAAGAGTTGGAAGAACGTTGCCGACCGGTTGACCGGAGTTCCACATGGCACCTACGTTACCCGCGTGCTGGCATCCGCCTTTATTCCCTCCAGGGCCTATGTGACGCTCGACGGCCACCGAGCAGGAGATTTCAAGCCGTACCTGTTGGTCACCGAGGACTTCGGTGAGACGTGGCGATCGCTCAGCGGAAGTATTCCGGAACACTACACCGTAAAAGCCATTCGAGAGCACCCTCGCAATCCCTCTTTATTGTTCGCGGGCACCGAACGTGGAGCGTTTGTATCACTTAACCGTGGAGGCGCCTGGACCAAGTTAGGTTCCCCACTCCCCGCCGTGCCGGTCAACGACATCCAGATTCACCCGCGCGAAAACGACCTGATTCTTGCCACGCACGGACGCGGTATCTGGGTACTGGACGACATCTCCGCCCTGGAACAACTTGCCGACCGTTCGGTAACTGGTAGTTTCCTGCTCTGCGAACCGCGAACCGCGGTAGAGTACCGATCGAATTCCGGACAGAGTTGGGGCGGTAACAGGAACTTTTATGGCGACAATCCGACGCCGGGCGCATCGCTTCAGTACTTTGTCCGCACTAAGATGCCGGCCAACACAACTGCAAAACTGGTAATCATGGACCGAAACGGCAAACAGGTGATCAGCGAGTTCCGCAGTCCCAACATAGACCTGGGCCTGCACAGAATTAAGTGGGATATGCGGAATACCGGCCCCGCTGCCGCAGCCGCACCGGGCGTGGAGGAGCGGGAGGTCGAGTCGCCGTCACTTAAATCGGAAGAGGGCGAGAAAGACGCGCTTCTTCTTCTAGGCAGGCGCCTTTTCGCCGCGTGCCAGGCTGAAGGGCAAACCGCAACCGGCGGTGCGCAGCAGCCGTCTGCGGCACAAACGGGCCAGAGTCGCCGTGGACAGGGAGCGGGAGCAGGAGCGCAGGGGGGAGGCGGGCGAGTCGGGGGCGCGGGGGACGGCGGAGGAGGCGGAGGTCGAGGCGGCGGATTTGGGCCGCGAGTTCTGCCCGGAACTTACCTGCTACGTATGACCATCGGCTCCGAAGAACAGACTCGTGAAATCAAAGTGGAAGACGATCCGCGCGTTCATATTTCGGATCGCGACAGGCGGGCGCTCTACGATCAACAGCTAAGAGTGATGCGTCTTTCGCAGTCGTATGCCGACGCAAGGAGGTCCATCGCTACTCTTCGGATGGACGTTGCCGCGCTGCAGAAGGCGTCGGACAAGGCGCCTGAAGCGGTGAAACAGGCACTGGCAGACCTGGACAAGGAGATTCGCGCTGCGCTTGTGATTGTCTCGGATGGAAGACGAACCCCAGTAAAACCCGTGGAGAAGCCGGCGGAGACCGGGCAGGCGACGGAGAGCGGGCAGCCTGTTCAAGGTCCGACGCAAGCAGGCGCGGTCTTACAGCGACTGAATAGGCTCTCCGGCTCGGTGAACAGCATCACGGAACCGCTTTCAAAGTATCAGCGACAGGAGGCGGATGCGCTAGCTGACGTGATTCGGCAGATCGTTGATGTGGTTAACGGGCTTCACGGCAGCGACGTCGCGCATGTGAACAAGATGCTTGCGGAGAACAAGCTCAAGCCCCTATCCATTCCGCCGACCATCGTTCGCCCAAGGTAGTTAGCAGTTCGCTAGAATGAGAACCGAAACATAAGCCGCTGGAGAAAGCGAACGGGTATCAGCCCGCGCCGTTTTCCAGCGCCTCCACTATTTCCAGCGCGCGAACGGAGTCCGTTCCGGTGACGCCAAGATTTTGCAGTCCTCGAACGGCATCCGAAAAGTGCGCCAGACACCCTTCCAGACCATTGAGACCACTGACATCGTGTGTTTGCCATATCGGGTAATCCGGGGACCGGTAGCGGACCGTACCGGCGTCGTAATCCAGCAGACACGCGCCGACTGTTCCGTAAATCTCCACGACGTTGCGGCCGCCCGGCAGTTTTTGTGAAACCTCGACAACGCCGATTGCGCCCCGGTCAGACTTCAGGAGGATCGCCGCATTGTCGTCGACATTGAGCCCAGGAGTTACGGAGGACAGCATACCGGCGGATTCGGCGACTTCACCAAACAGCGCTCGAAACAAGTCAATCCCATGCTGACCGGTCTCTCGCAATACCCCTGTCAGTTGCGGTAGCGATTCGCCGGATTCGACTGCCAGGAAGTTCCGGGCATCGCTGAACCGACACCGAAACGAGACGCCGGTTCCCAAGTCGTCATTATCCAGGAGTTCGCGAGCGAAGAGGATCGGAGGGTGGAACCTGTGGATGTAGGCCGGCATTAACAGGCGCTCTTTTTCAGCGGCTACGTTCACAATCGACCGTGCCTCCGAAGCAGTAGTCGCGACGGGAGTCTCGCAGACGACGTTCGCACCGGCCCTTAGTGCGGCGGCCGCGGCGGCCGCTCGCTCCTCGACCGGCGTACAGACATCCACGATATCGAACGATGCAGAGCCGAGCAGAGAACGCAATTCGGAGAACGCCGCCGCGCCCGGAACCTTCATGGCGCTTCTGGCTGCGACCAGTGTATCCGAGTCGTACACGGCCGCGATCCGGATCCCGCTCTGAAGCGCCCAGGCGTTCAAGTGAAGCCGGCCCACGCCTGCGCATCCCACGACGGCAACGGTCAGTTCGTTCATATCGACGTGCTCAATCGTTTGCCGCCAGGAGTTTGAGCGCTTCTAGGTGGTGATTTATCTCGTGGGCGATCAGTTTACGAAGCGTCACCGTGGAGGCGAGTGGCGCAGCAGCCTGCGCGGACAACTCCGAAATCGCTTCCATGGCGGATTTCCGACCGCTCTGTACAGCTTCAACGATGGCGGCAGCCGCGACATCGCCCACAATTGTCGCAAATTCGTTCGCGTTGAGGAACGAGAGCGTGGCAATAAATGCGGTGCGTATATTCCCCTCGGAGAACGGATGCGTACAGATCAGTCGCTCAAGCAGATTTGCTGCCTGGACCGGCACGTTGTTACTGTCACCATAGCTGTATTGACCGGCCATCGCGGCTTCCAGTGTAACATAGCTGTAGGCATTTACGGTTCCGGTAATACTGCTGTTGATCCAAACAAGATCGTGTGTGGTCATATACTCCATTAGGCTCCCTATTCTCATGCGATACAATCGCAAGCGTGCGTTGTGTAGCGTACCTAAACTCTTCTTACACTGTCAACGCAGGTGATTGGAGCTTTTCGAGGACGCGGGTACGCCGGACTTCGAACTGCGCATCCGATAGCGCGGGAACGGCCCCCAAGTTGGAAAGCGTGCGATCCAGGGTAACCCAAGACCGGCAGCCGACGTAATCGCCTAGCAATGGAATGGTAACGGGCGTCTCTAGACGGAATGCTCGCAGTATGACGAGGAAGAGAGGATCGTATGCATTGAAATCGAACCTCTGCTTCACGTAGGCAGCGTTCCAGATAGTCTCAAAAGCTGCCGCATTCACTTGATCCTCGTTCCGAGCAAGAAGGATCGAGTCCACCACTACGTATGTATCGATCTCGACGAAAGCCGGATCAGGAGCTGCGCTGCGCGCGTCAATCCTGGGCAGGATATCGGGCTGAAGCAGATCCCGCTTCTGATGCTCGAATGTCGGCATCATGAAGAACTCTGAGTCCGTCATCCTTAACGCGCCGCCCTCTTCGCGAATGCCACCCTTACGGACCAGCAGTATCTGGCGTCCATCGCGCAGTGCGTCACAAGCAACGGCCCATTCCTTGAACGCTCGGTTGTTTTCCGTAAGCATATGGGCATTTCAACTTTCGCGCCCTATCGACAGGCCGGCAGCAAACCGGCGCTAAATCCGCTACAGCCCCCGAAGGAACGGGTTGGTCCGCCGCTCATGGCCGATCGAAGTGCTTTCTTCATGGCCGGGAAGCACGTGCGTCAAATCAGGCAGGGTCAGCAGTCGCGTCTTAATTGAATGCAGCAGCGTCTGTTGAGATGCGCCCGGGAGATCGGTTCGGCCGATGCTGCCCGCAAAGAGGGCATCACCCACAATGGCGGAATCGCCAATGAC
>JAYTEU010000771.1:0-4367 GCA_043734985.1 Chthonomonadaceae bacterium | reverse complement strand
GGCGGGCAGGGCGGCATCCCCGGAACGATCCTCGGCGCGCTGCTGATGTACACCATCATCAACGGCTGCGACCTCCACGGCCTCGGGTCGGACTACCAGCGTGCCATCATCGGCGCGGTCGTGATCGTCGCCGTGCTCTACGATCGGCACTGCCTGCCCTGGCTGCGCGGGCTGCTCAGCGGCAACGCCACGGCCCGCACCGCTAAGTAGACGTTCAATTTAGGATTCATGCGTAGGGGCGGGCCTCGTGCCTGCCCATTCCAAAAGGTAGGATTCATGCGTAGGGGCGGGCCTTGTGCCTGCCCATTCCAAGGGGCAACCACAAGGGATTGCCCCTACATTCGGTCCATGCAACCTACCTTGACGGACTGCCCAATCTCACGCCACGAAGCCGGCGATGTCACTGAGTTCCGCCTCTTCGGCGTCTACGATGGGGCGGCGGAGCAGATCCAGCACGGACTCGCGATTTGCTTCCACGGCTGGGGGGAGGTCCGGCGGCAGCGCTATGTGGGTGAGGGCGCAGTAGAGCCAGTGTCGGCGCACGTTCGGGGTTTCCTTGCGCTGTTTGAGCATCGGCATCGCCCCTTCCAACTGGGCGACGGCCTGCTGCATTGCCTTCAGGCGGTCCGCGGCGGACATTGCGGCAGCCAGCTTCGGCTTGATCTGCTTATCGAGCGTCTCAAGGATCGGGATGACGTACGAGGGATACCGGCAGCGCGCGGGGCACTCCGCGCATCCGCCCATCTCGCGCGGCGGCGTGGCGGCAATTGCCTCCCACAGCTTCGCCTGTGCAGTTTGGAACTCCGCCTCCGCGATGTCCTCCCACTCCGTCCGGTGCGTCCAGGCGAGGAAGAGCACGGCCAGCGCCCTCGCCGCGACTTCCCGCTTCAGGCGATCCCTAGCGGTAAGCGGCGAAGTTTGGTACGCCTCCCGCTTGCCGCGCATGCCCTGCATATCGCCAAGCCATTTGTGCGCGGCGTTGGTAACCGTGCAGAATGTAACGCCTTCCGCCGCAGCCCCTCGCTGACCCATCATCGCCTGGCCGTTCAACTGCCAGTCGTTCCGCCATCGGCTCCATGCCTGCCATGCCGCCGGGGCCTCGTCCAGCAGGACCGTTTCCAGGAAGGGCTGAAGGCGGCTGTTCCATTCGGACTGGTCCTGCGCCTCCTCCAGGCGATGGTAGAACGTGCAGGGCGCGGGGCACGACCGGCAGCCCGCATGACGGTAGAGATAGGACTTGTCGTTCCCTTCGACCTCGGCCAGCAGCGTCCGCAGCTCCCGTTCGGAGAGGTTGGGCGCGCGGTTGTCCTTTACCGGCTGGATGCGCGTCAGGACCGCTTCGCCGATCCGCTCGTCGTGGACGATCGCTAAGCCGGGTTTCAGGTTGTTCAGGTGCCGCTTTTGCCAGTCGGTCAGGTTCATGCAGCTTCCCGCCGCTTCGCGATCGTCCGGCGAAACCAGGCGGTGGATGATCTTCAGGTTGGAGTTCTTGAGCGTCTCGGGAGCCAGCTTGGTCGGGATCTGGTCCGCAATAATGAAGCCCTCGCCGTAGGCCCTCATCTCCGCCATCATATCGGTGAACATCGAAACGGCCTTGGAGCGCGGATCGGCCGACTCCGCGCTCACCGGGCCGCGGGAGGCCTGAAGCAGGCGGTGCGCCTCCTCGATAAGGGTCAGGTGCTGGAGCTTGCCCCGGCGATTGGGCGCGACTTCCGTCTGGCGTACCTCCGCATACTCGTACAGCAGCACGAAGAGGAGCGCCATTACAAACGCTTTCTCCTCGTCGTCGCCCAGGTTCTGAAGCTCGATGACAGTCGGGCCGTTGAACAGATCCTCCAGCGGCGTGGAGCGGCGCGTGTTCAGCGCGAGGCCCTTATTGCCCACCATCAGGCTGCGAACGCGGGACCGGAGCGCCGCGCCCATGTTTGCATGAACCTCCTGGCCGTACTTTTTCCGGTTCAGCACCACGTCTATTTTGTCGTGCAGGTCTTCCAGGCAGGGCGTAAGCGCGCTCCACTCGTCGAACCCGGCGCGCGCGTCCAGGTAAGCGTTCTCGGACGTAAAGAGGCTCCATCCACGCTCGGCGTAGACCTCCAGAATGGCCTCCTCCAACACGTACGGCATGCCCGCATACATCGGGAAGGAGGCGTTGAAGACCGCCTTCAGCAAGTCGATATGGCGGCCCAGCGGGATGCCGGGCACGGGGCTGAGCGGGTTGATGCGGAACGGAAGCGGCGAATTGCCGCCGAAGGTGTAGACGCGCAGGCGGCCCTTGAACTCCTCCGTCTGCGCCAGCCGGCGGTACTCCGCCTTGGCCGGCTCGATCACCAGGAACGGCACGCCGAGCTTGGAATAGGTCTCCAGCAGAATCTGCATGCAGGTGTTAGTCTTGCCGTACCCTGTAATGCCCGAAACGAACACGTGGCGGTTGAGCGCCGCCTGCGTGACCGTCACCGGGCTGAGATCGCGTCCCTGGCTGTCCTGGAGCGCGCCGAGCAGAATCGAGTCCTCGGTCGCGTCGGGAGCGGAGAGGGCGAAGGTGCTCATGTCGTGCATGGGCAGGCCGGGGATCTCCGCCTGCGGCAGGTTGACCAAGACCGACAGCTCCTCGGACGTGACGCAGGTCCCGAGCACATCGAAGGTCTCCCCAAGGGGATGGCGCTGACTGCCGGTTCCGGGCAGAAGGCTGAGCACCTGGCCGTGTTCGATCGCCTCCCGAAGCAGATAGGGCGGCACCGGCACGGAGCGGATCGGGTCCAGCCGGGTCGAGTCGCCGCTGCAGAGGCTTCGCAGTGCGCCGGTCACGCTCTGCGCGGCGGCCTCGTTTTCGGCTGCGACGTAGATCGCGGTCTTCCACCAGCCGTTCGTCCGGCCCGCCTCCAGACGGTCGATGTGCTCCTGCAGGAGCGCCTCGCAGGCTTCGGCATTTGCGTCCAGCAATTCACTACCGCCCGATTCGGACCAGTTTTTACCGCCGGTGATCTGTTTTGCGTTCTCCATGTCCTGCTGCATGGCGCGTGCGTTGGCGGCAAAGCCCATGGAGGTCATCGGCTGAGCGATAACGCCCAATCCGGGAACGAACATGCCTGCGACGCTGCAGAATGCGGATAGCCCGAATAGTGCGAGCGGCAGTTTGCTCTGCCAGGTGTTCATCGACTCCTTATCGGTGTGGCTCTCGCTCTCCGATTCGCCTTCGCTCCGCGTGATCGTGCGGCGCGTATAGGCGTGCACCGCGCTCTTCAGGCGCCGGCACGCGTCCAGCGTCTCATCGATGAGCCATGGCTCGACCGGCTCGGAAACGACCAGCAGCGCATACTTCCGGTTCCCAACGGCTTTAACAAGACGATCGAGGCTTTGCAGACTGCCGGGCAGCCCTCCGCCGCGCCCGGACGGGATGCCGGTGAGCACGGAAAGCGCGGGCGCCGTCTGAAGGAACTCCGACAGATCCGGCATTTCGTCGTCGTCCATGCGGGTCGTCGGTCCCATCTCCAGCCCCGTAAAGTACGCCTTGAACGCGCTCTCCTGCCCAAAGACAAAGTCCTCCGTGGAGCGCGCGCCGGAGCCGAAGATGCGCCGCCCGCCGAGATAGAGACGGTGCCGCGCGCCATCGCCGTGCAGCGCCATCACCAGGGCGTGCCCCGGCTCGTTACAGGCCGTCAGAACATGCGGCATCGCCTGCGCCCAGGCCTCCGAATCGTCCGGCCGTCCCAGACGGACGACCTCGCGAAGGAGGGGGCGGCCCTCGTCGCCTGGACGCGCGGCGATCTCCCACTGCCCGGATTCCAAGCCGGTAAGATAGCGCCGCTCCAATGCCGAAACCATCATCAGCGGAAGCGATTCGGAGAACTGAGGCTCGCTGAGCGGTATGGAACCCGGCCCGGCGAGCCCGAAGGACTGCTCCGTCTGCATCGCGGGAAGATTAGTGGAAGCCATTGAACGTTATCCTCTTTGGGTGGGCAGTAGGCAGTCGGCGGGTACCCGCGTGCGGGTGGGCAGTCGTGAAATACAAATGCCGAATGTCGTATGCTAAATTCTGTATCCCCGACTGCGGGTGCCCTTTGGGCGTGCCTACTGCCTACTGCCTACTGCCCGTTACTATTTCGCCGCGAGCCCCAGGGCGGCAGGTCTTCGAGATCGGCTTGCTCGTCGCTCTCCATGGGCGGCGGAAAGGACGGCAGGACGAATACGTGGGCCGACCTTTCACCCTCGTCAGCGGTCGGGCTTACTGCAGGCAGAGCGTCGCGATTCGCTGCGAGTGGATCGAAAGAGCTGAACACCGACGGCATGGGAGAGTCTGTTTTACCCAGCGGGGGGTCGAGAGGGAACATCGATTCTACGCCGGAGAGGGATGCCCTGTCGCCGGACAT
>JAYTEU010000770.1:0-4365 GCA_043734985.1 Chthonomonadaceae bacterium | reverse complement strand
GCCATCTTCGCGGAACGCCTTCACCTGATCTGTAGTCAATCGCATAGTTTGCTCCTGAGCTCGCCCGCAGCCCCCGCCATCTGGGCGCGGGTGTAGGATCTGATGCCTTCGGCGGCACGGATTGCCGGCAGGCTTAATCGGCAGCCAGGTAATCCTGGGCGGATTCGTACGGGATTCTAACACGTTGCGGCCGAAGTATCAAGCGGTATTTTGTGCCGGGCGAATTCAGGTACGTCCGACAGTGCAGGTCGACCCGACTAGCCGAGTATGAGCCTGCTAAGGTTCCAACCGATCATCACAATCACTACGAAAACGAGGAGCATGAGTATGAGACGCAGGTACCGGTTGGGCAGGTAGTGCGTCGTGAGCGCGCCTAGCTGGGTCCCGATGGAGGATCCGATCAAGATCACCAAGGCAAGCTTTAGATTGACGTAACCGTGAAGCGCCTGCTCGAAGGTTCCCACGGACACCGTCACTAGGAGAAGCAGGATGCCGGTTCCGGCGGCGTTGCGGGCGGAGATGCCGAACCCGTACAGCAGGACCGGCATAAAGAGTATCCCACCGCCGATACCCATCAGGCCCGAAACCAGCCCCAGCACAAAGCCAAGATAGCACATCATCGGCACGGAGACCTGCTTTAGCTGAACGTTGGGGAGATCGATGTAGGGCGGAATGCGAACGCGGGTGATCAAGGGGCCGGGCATGGTCCGGTCGCCGCGGGGCGTCGCCTCCCGCCAGTTACGCCGCACGTCGGAAAAGATAAACAGCGCGGTGAACGTGAGCAGGAGCAGGAACAGAACGTCGAACACCACCTGCACGGCGGAAACCGAGTGACCGCCCGGCATTCGCCATTTGCCCAGCGTGCCCAGGTAGGTAAGTATCCGCGTCCCCGCATCCACTCCGATCAGGCTGCCGCCGAGCATCACCATGTCGATTCGCGGCTCTCCGCGCTTCAGGTGCCGGTATTTGAGGAACGAGGCGAGAGAGGTGCCGCAGGTCTGGCACAGAGCGGAGCCCACCGCGATCTGAGGCGGCACGCCGAAGACGTACATTAATGTGGGCGTGAGGAGAAACCCGCCTCCCATGCCGAACATCCCGGCAACGTAGCCAACCAGCAGGCCGACCAGCATAAGAGCCGGCAGCGAGACCACATGTCCGATCCCCGCGCCCAGTCGCGCCTCAAACATTGCACGCGTCCCCTTCGGCCATGCCTAGATGTGGTAATCGATCGGAGGAACTTCCTCTGCGTGGGCCTTGTCCTTCGAACCGCGCACTCTCTTCTCGATGAGATTTGTGGCGAGCACGACCAGGAGCCCCCATGCCATCGGCACGGCGACGCAGAGCAGAGCATATCCTATCCCGGGTAGTCTCATGGGCCGCCGTTCACCTTTGCTCGATGTGCTTGTCTCAACGTCCAGCCAATGGACGCGAAAAAATCATTGGTGAATTGTAGCATAGACAGCAGCCGAGCCATTCGCCTGGCACTTCTGCGCCGATCACCGGAAATTCTAGGACTGCCGGATCTGTCCCGCGTGGGCAGGAGCTGCCGCCAATCCTCAACCCTAAAACGGCGCCTCTCCGTCCGGAAAGTTCACGCTGCATACCGACCCGAGCGATCGGAACGGCAAGGGCGGAGCAGCGTATCACTTGAGCCGTAAGGGAGCGGTCGTCTGGGAAGGGAAACGCCCATTATATCCTTGGTAGGTGGGGGTTGCGGACGATAGCACAGAAGGCGGTTACGTCTATTCGAGAAGTTCCGAGGGATGGGGAGGCAAAGACCAGTGCGATGGGGATTCCAAGACTGTAATAATCGACCCATCGGGACTCCGTAGGCTGCATATGCAGGTCAAGCGGGTGGGCAAAGGCGAATTGCGCGCTTCTCCGAACCCGCTTGCCAATGGGCTGATCGTGGATGGCGCCGATCATCGAATTGCGCTCCGAATGACGGGCGAGGATACGAACTGGACGGCGGAGACCTGGTGGGTCTATCGCCTCTCGACGGGACAAGAGCTTGGGCGCTACACTCCCGAAAAGCTCATTGAGCCTAAGAGAGTGTCTTGACAAACCCAACCCTGATAATACACCCAATCAACTATAACCATCCAGCCCATCCGGGTAGTATAAAATTGCAATTGCAACGAATTAATACAATTGCGATCACCGGACCCCGCATTCTATTCTGTCCATCCTCCCCATCCATGTTTACAAACGCATTGTACGCTCGACTCCGTTAATTATCTGCGTGCCGATCTACTTTGCCATTCCAGACCGTGTTAGGTGCAGCGTGGACGGAAGGTTGTTTGCCGCCTGGCTGCCTCGGGCTTCGAATACGACTCGCAGCGTGATGTCCCGGCCGAGGGCGGCCTGGGGGTAGAGGGTCCAGTAGACTTCTCCGAGCAGGTCGTCCACGAGGCCGTTTGTTTCGATGACGCGGCCCGGCATTTTGACCACGACCGTGATTGCAACGGGGTACATGCCGCCGAAGGACTCGGTCGCCTTGTCCGTGCTGGGCGAAGAGCCTGCCGATCCGCCCATCGTATCGCTCTTGCCCGCCTGCGCGCCAGTGTCCGAGGTGATCTGCCGCACCAGACGGACGGCGCACTGATGGCGCAGGTCGGGGGACATCCGCGCGCCGAAGGTTTCCAGCAGGGCGGCTTCGATTCCAGGCCCGAGGCGGCGCGTGAGAGTGCTTTCCCGCTCGTTGGGATCGGAGAGGCCCGTGATGGGAACCAGGTTGTCGTAGAAATCGAGCAGCAGCGGCTCCGGCGGCGAGAACAGGGTCTTCCAGAGCGTGCGTTCAAGGTTGAGGCTTAGCGCGCGGACATTGGCGTCGGTGGCGAGAGCCTTCGGCAGCGATTTCTTCACCGAGCGGCCGAGGAGAGGCGACATGTCTTTCTCGATCTTCGGCTTTGCGCCGACCCAGTGGAAGGTCTCGGTGTAGCGCCATCGGCCCGGCCCCGCGGGCTGCACGGAGGCGCTATTGACCACGCGGATGGCAGGCTGTCCCTTGGCCGGGGCGTTCTTCACGGTCAAGTCTCCGGAGATCGTCTCGGCGGGGCCAGCCTCTTTTATTGCCGTCACTACAATCTGCGGCGGCTTGTCGCCGGTCTTCGTCCGCACCACTTTCCATCCCGGCCCGGCGGGCGGAGTGAAAATATCCTGGAGCGCGAGCTGCTTGGCGCTCTTCATCCCCATCGTGGCATCGGATTCGCTCATGGTGTAGACGGTCTTGCGCGTCCAGCTTCCGTTGGCGTGCACCGTGGTCAGCGCCGATTCGTGGGCGCACCCGGCGGAGAGCAGGGCCAGGGCGCAGAGGAGAAGGGCTACCTTGGCCGTGGCACCCAGAGCTAGCCATCGGGCGGGCCCGATCCTAAGTGCAATGAACTGTAGACGCACGACGGCGTGTTCATTACGAGGGTACCCGAATTCCTCGGCGTTCGCAATAGGATTTTTGTGTTTGTGGATTAGGTTCATCGGTTCCTCGTGTGGTCAGCGGGACGGGGCGGTTTTGGCGGTGTCGCAGGTTGCGGTCAGCTTTACGTCGCCGAAGGCCGCCGCTTCCGGGTAGAAGGCCCAGGCGATCTCGCCGCTGAACTTGTCTACGGTTCCGTTGGTCGCTACGACGCGGCCCGGCAGCTTGACCGAGACGAAGAGGCTGGTCCCCGAGCTGTTGTTATTGCTGTCGGGGTCTTTCGAGCCTCCGGCTTGATCGGGGCCATTGGCCCTCAGCTCGTCCGTTATCGCCTGGATAAGCCGGGCGGTGACCGCCATCCTCTGCTGTGCGTTCATCCGGTCGCCGAACTTCTCCTTAAGGGTGGCCATTAGTCCCGGGGCGACTCGCCTTGAGACGAGCCGCGCAAACAGTTCCGGCGCGCTCATGAGCAGCGGCAGACGGTGGATCAGCGGGCTTGGCGGTCCGATCAGGGCGAGATCCAGCTCCCTTGTAAAGGCTGCCGCGACAAGCTTTACGTTCTCTTCGGTCGCGAGTTCGGGGGGCAGGGCGGCGCTTACCAGGGTCGTCGCCTTTTCATCGAACTTCTGCATCTTCGCGGGTTTTTCGCCCGTCCAGTGCAGCGTTTCCGTATATAAGTACCTGCCCGGCGACACCTGCTTAACCGTGACCGAATTGGTCGTGAGCGTTTTGACCGGCTTCGGAGGATCGTCCGCGCGGATGAGCCGCGCACCCTCTTTGGCTCCGGGACTGTCTCCGGGCACGGGGTCGGATTTCGGCGTCTCTTTCACCACGATGTCGTTCTCGATCGTCTGTCCGAGAGAAAGGGTCCGTTCTGCGATCACTCGCTTCTCGTCCTTGGTCTTCTCGTTTGTCAGCTTCCAGCCTTCGCCGGAGGGAAGCGCGAAGGCGTC
>JAYTEU010000769.1:0-4950 GCA_043734985.1 Chthonomonadaceae bacterium | reverse complement strand
CATAAGCATAGTAACACCACCCCAATTGGCCTGGCGATGACTAAAGTCACACATGGAGTAAACATTGGAGCCAATCGTCGCACTGCGCCGCATATCCTTTCTAAAGGCGCTTCCAGATCCGGTACTCAAGGCCGTCGCGGGGTCCGGAGCGATCAGGCGCCTGCAAAAGGGGGAAACGCTCTTTTTAGAGCATGAGCGATGCCTGGGGCTGGTGGTGATCTTAACGGGGGCGGTCAGGGTCTATTCGCTGGATCGACGAGGCAGGGAGATGACACTGGATCGCCAGGAGCCGGGAGAAAGCGTTCTGGACCTGCCCCTGTTCGACGGAGGCAACTATCCGGCCGGAGCGGAAGCCGCGACGCACGAGGTTTCCGTCCTCGTCGTGCCGCGACAGGCGTTTCACCAACTGATGGAGGACCATCCGGAGATCGCAGCCCAGGCGCTCCGGGCAATGGCAACTCGGATGAGGCGCGTGCTTAAGATGCTGGAGGCTCAGGCGCTGCACACGGTTCAAACTCGCCTGGCGGCGTACCTGATTAGAGCATCCGCTGGACGATCCGCATTCCAATTGGAGGAGACGAACGAAGCTATCGGCAGCCGGATCGGAACCGTTCGCGAAGTAGTATCGCGCACGCTTCGAAGCCTGAGGGAACAGGGAGCAATCGAACTAAAGGGCAGACTGGTAGCCGTGCGCGATTCCGATCAATTGAACCGTATGGCGGAGATCTGAGTACCGGCCCACCACAATTTCGCACCCTGTATGTCGCGGGATTACATGCACGGCAGGGACATTTGCCTGAAGGCCGCTAGCTTGCGTAGCCGTTCACGAAACTGCGCGCGATATAACGAAATAACCCGGGCCGGTTACTCATGTCCCGATTTCAGAGTATCGCTTTGGCCCCAGCTTCAGCGGTATCCGCGGCCCGTTGCCGCATATTGGTGCGGGACGGGCCAAGCGACAGCGCTCCCGACGTAAGGGCCCGTCGAAACTCCGTGACGGAGTTCAATGCCGACTGCGCGGCCTGTTTTGCACCGGCCTCATCACCATGTGCCTTCCGTAACTGCGCCAGCACCACCCACGCATCGAACCGATCCTCAAGGGGAGCCAACGTGGTCCATTGCGTGGCCCATCTGGCCGCATCGTCCCAGCGGTTACTAAGCTGCGCCGCTTGGACAAGGTATCGAAGCGCCTCGGAATTGTAGCTGCTGTTCGGCTTTTTGGTCATCAGTTCTGCGTAAGCGGCCTCAGCATCGCCCGGTCTCGCCGCGTCCATATACACATGCGCAGCCTGCCGCAGCGAATAGTCTACGTAAGGGCTTGCCGGATACTTGTCAACTACGGTCCGGTAGTAGGCCACCGACTCCTTAATGTCCGACTGCCGGTGGCCCGATATGCGGGCCAGTGCATCCGCGGCGCTCGCTGCCCAAGGGCTGTTCGGAGAGTTGGCGATAATCGCCCGAAGCGCGTGCCGGTGCTTGTCCGTATCGCCCATTACATCCGCATCTTCGCCCTCCGGCGTGCGCCACGGATTCGCGATGTCGCCCAGATACCGGGGGAAATCCGGTCCGAACAGCGCAGACACTGGTATCGGGCCATAGGGCGCGAACTGACGCCGAAACCACGCGACATCGTTGGGAGTCAATTTGCCGCGATGCGTATATCCATAGCCCACGCGAAGGAGCGCGCCGGAGACCATGTAAAAGGCGATCAATCCGACAGCGCCGATCATAGCTCTTCGACGAAGTTTCAATGTTTGCGGCGAGCCCAGCGTGAACACAATGCGCGCATGAAGGATATAGAGTATGAGGGCGCCCACGAGAAGAATGACCTTCGATATCCACCACTCTTTGACAAACGTCTGTTGGTCCGGGAACTTGAGCACCGTGTAATACGATGTCAGCGTCCGAAGCGACATGTACGGCTGGACCGCGGGGCCGGGCAAAAGATCCATAGTCCAATAGAGAGCGGCAATCCCGAACCCGGCGAGAGAGTGGCGAAAAAGCGTGGCAAAGGTCATAGCCAGCATTGTGAGGAAGAGCGTTGACGGAATGCACGCAAGTATTGGCGGTGTAAAGTCAAAGGGCTGCTTGCCGTAAGTAAAGGCCATCAGCGAGATCCAGGCGAGCGCCCAAACGAGCGCAAGCATAACGATCAAACGCAGTACTACGATCCTGCCGATATTGACAGGGCGACAGGCGAGAAGCGCTCCGACGCGCGATCGATACTCCGCCGAGAGGAGGTGCGCTCCCAGGAACGCTCCCAATAGCGGCGACACCAGTTCCACGCATTGGCTCGGAAGGTCCGCGGTAAACTGGCGCGTAACGATAAGCCAGAAGACGGTCAACTGACTGACGGCCAGCGGAAACGCTACCAGCCATCGGTTGTTGAGCATCATGATGCGAAAATTGTATCGGAGAAGTGTTATGTAGCTCATGGTGAAGGCAATTCTGTAGCCGCCGGAGGGAAGCAGGCTACGGAGCAAGCCCTGATATCAGCGCGGCTCTTCATTAAGTCGCTCCTTGATCGCTTCGTCCAGACCGCTTCCGTCGTAAGATACGATACCGGTCATGATCGCCCGCACATTTCTGCGGCGGTCGGTTACGTACACGGTCGGCAGGGACGTCGCGCGGAATGCGCTGGCCAAGGGCGAGATTTCGGACCCTCGCGGCGCGTTGAACGTTCCCCAATCCGCCACAACCGGATAGGTAAGCGCCTCGCCATGTGCAAAAACAGACGCGGCCCCGACGTCTTCGCAAATGGTGATCGCCACGGGCTGCACTCCCGATTTGCCGAATTCCGCGTGTATCCTGTTGAGAACGTCGAGCAGCAGGACCGAATCCGGGTCACGCGGCGACCAGAGCGCGATCACCAGTATCTTCCCCTCGAAATCCGCGAGGCCAGTCAATTTCCCATTCTGGTCCGGCAGTGTGAATCCGGCGGCCCGGTTTCCCATGGAGGTATCCTGGTCGCCCATGCGCTCCATCACGGGGTTGATCCGCACTTCCGGGTCGTGGCCCTCCTGGATCACCCTCCAAAATTGCAGTCCCGCCAGGACGGCAAAAACCGGTATCCCGACTCGAACCCAAATGGCCGGCTTAGCGGACCCGCGCCGTGCGCTCCGGTAGAAATAGAGCGTTGTAAAGAGCAGCGCGAGTGAAAGCGCCAGGTAAGCGCCAAGATTCTGCGTGTACGCCGGAAAGTAGTACTTGCCCAGGAACGCCTTGCCTGCCGCGGTCAGGAGCCAGTAGAGACCAACAGTACATCCGGCAAGGGCGCTGTCGAAGAGCAGGGCGAGCAGGTAGCTGGCAGTCGATGCGAAGAGAATCACGGCCGCCGCCCGGCCATATTGCGGCAGGTAGGCATCGATACCGATTAGCCCTCCGGCAAGGAGCCTGCTGACCATACTGCCGACAAACATCGCTAGCAGCATTATCAATAGCTGGAAGTATGAGCCCAGAAATTTCGACAGTGCCAGCCATTCGCTTGGCTGCGGCTTGGAGAAGATGAGAATGTCCGTTCTAAACGTCGTCTCGCGCACGGCGGCCAGCGACATCCAAACGATCGCGATAAATCCGAGGTTTTGACAGGCCGCTTCGGCGGTAGAATAGGCCGAGAGAGCGACTCCGTGGCCAGGCTCGCCGCCGACGGTGAACCCGTAGATCGCGGCCGCTACTATCGCAAGCCGAAATACCGGACTGCGCCGCCCGATGCGCCACTCGACGCGCGTTAACTCAAGAATGGGAGCGACCGAACTCACGTAACGATTACGCGGCGCCATTCGTTCCCTCTCTCATTAGCCAGATGTAGGCGTCTTCTAGCGTGGGATCCACTTGCCGGAAAGCTGAACCTGCCGCTTCCTCAGCGACCACGCGAATGTGCAGACGGCCGCCCTCCCGCAGAAGTCCGGTTTCCAGGTACTTGCCGCGCAGCGCCGGGAGCTCCTCCGGCGTTGCGTCAATCTGCCACACCTTCCCGCGCACCTGTTCGAGCATTCCCGCTACGTCTCCGACATATCGGACCTCGCCCTTGTGCAGGATCGCTACTTGGTCGGCCACGGCTTCGACATCCTCGATCAGGTGAGTAGAAAGCAAAATAACACGCTCGCCGCCCAACTCCGCCAATAGCGATCTAACGCGAATGCGCTCTTCGGGATCGAGACCGGCCGTCGGTTCATCGACAATGAGGAGCTTTGGAGAGTTCAGCAGCGCCTGGGCGAGTCCTACGCGCTGCCGCATGCCGCCCGAAAACCCACCAACGGCACGGTCTCGAACATCCGTCAGGTTCATTCGCTCGAGCAGGGATTCAATGCGCGCCTTGCGGGCATCGGGATCGTGCATATTGCAGAGAAGCGCCATGTAGTCCAGCGTTTCGTACGCCGAAAGCACTGGGTATAGACCGAAATCCTGCGGCAAGTAACCTAGAATCTGCCGGATCGCGTCCTTGTCCTTCCGGACATCGTGGCCATCGATTAATGCGGTACCGTCTGTCGGATCTATCAAGGTAGCGAGGATCGACATGAGCGTACTCTTGCCTGCGCCGTTGGGTCCGAGCAGCGCAAACACGCCGTCGGTTATGGTGAGATCGGCCCCTTTTAGACCTACGACGCCGTTATCGTACTCCTTGCGGAGATTTTGAATTTCGACTTTCAGTTCGATCCTCCTGTCCGGTCGTGCGCAAAGCTGCCCGGTTCTGCACGACTGCGGACTACAGCGCGGCCACTTCGGAAATGTCTAACCGTCTAATACTGTTGTTTCCGGTGTCCACCACGTAAGCAAAGCGTTTGCCGTCCGAGACTATGCCGGTGAGCATTCCAAACATTGCTGTTCTACCGTCACCGTCCCGAAACCCGCCTGATGGCGTACCGGACGAACAGGTTCCCGCCAGCACCAGAACCTTGTCGTTTTTCAACAGTAAAACGCCGCGATGGCCGGAGTCGGTGACAAGCCACC
>JAYTEU010000768.1:0-4419 GCA_043734985.1 Chthonomonadaceae bacterium | reverse complement strand
ATAGCGCGGGCCATCCCTCTGCCGCTGCCGTCCCGCAAAATAGGATCTCCATTAATAGGCCTCCTCCAGCGATGGCTGAATTATATCATAATCCGCGCAATGGTTCATTCGTGCGTAAAAGTTAGGACCGCGACGGAGTGAGGCGGAAGAACGGTCGTCCAGCGTCTATTTGTGCCCGATCCTTCGGCCTTCAGCGGTAAGGCGCGTGGTTCCACGGTGGTTGGGGCGGATAGGGTATTACGCGACGTCGGACTCGGAGTAGAGAGGAATGTTGCCATCACATGGGAAGTGCGAAAGCCCGCAATTCGAATTTGTACAGGCCGCGGATGCGAAAGCCGGCGGTTCACGGCGCAGACGATGAGCCGCTGGCCGGAGTGGTTGAGGGCGGCGAACGTATCCACATCGGGCACATCACGCACCGCGGGAAGGAAGCCGCGCTGGGGCACGTCGCTGCCCGGACCGATTGTTTCGACCGAGACCGGCGTATGGAGGTCCGCGCCTGCGAAGAGCTGCTGGGTGTAGTACTGCGGGTCCACGGTTACCACTCCGCTCGGCTTCTTGATTCCTCCGCCGTGCATGAAAGCTGTCATGTTGGCGAGGGTAACACGGTCGCTGTGCCGGAGCATTGCATTGAGGCAGAGAGCGTTGTAAACGGCGCCCGCTTGCGTGTCATGGTTCGGCCCGTTCTGCCACCCGTCGCCTCCTACGATCAGACCCCATTCGGTTACGGCGATCCGCGTTGAGGCGCGCGGACCGGCAATCGCGCGAATATGGGACCAAACGTTCGGGATAAGAACACGGTCCAGGAACGTAGGATGCGCCATGGCGCTCTCATATTGCTCTTCGTAGGACCGACCACGGAGTGAACCAGGCAGCGGCACGAGCGGATGGATGGAGAGGTAGTCGGGCGATTGACCGCCATCGGATATGGCGGCCCGCAGGAGCGCCGTGTTCCACGCGGAGTTTCGGGCTAACCCTTCCGGTAGAAACTGATCTCCCTTTCCGGTGGCGATCAGCCTCAGACCTAGATCCGCCTTGAGAAGCGCATTCCTGAATCGGACGAATCGGGCGGCATTGTCGTCTGGAACCGTATGGCCGATCTGCCAGTCACCGTAAAGTTCGTTTCCCACTTCCCACAACCGGACGTTGTAGGGAGTTGGATGTCCGGCGGCAATTCGCATTCTCCCATACCGGTCGTCGGAACCACTATTGCAATAGCGGACCCAATTGGCCGCTTCTTCCGGCGTTCCATCGCCGGCGTTCACGGTCAGTTGGGGACGCATTCCTACCTTGCGGCAGAAGGCCATGAACTCATGCGTGCCGAATTCGTTAGGCTCAACGCCGCCCCAGGCTGCGTTGCGGCGCGTCGGACGTTGCCCGCGGGCTCCGACTCCATCCTGCCAATGGTATCCACTGGCGAAGTTGCCGCCGGGCCATCGCATTACTGGGATGTGCCACTCTTGTGCTTTTTGCAGTACGTCCTTGTCCACGCCATCGACATTGTCGGTCGGGAACAGCTCGATCCGGGCGATATCGAGAGCAGCGCCGCCTAAATGCGTAATGGAGAGGCGCGAAGGCGCGCCCTTGGAAATCGCGACCTCGTGCAGGGTGAGGTGAATTGCTAGAACAGTCCAGTCTGTGGAGAGCGCCAGTATCTTCGTTTCCGCTAAGACGTGCGTGCCCGCTCGGCCTTCTGTTATGGACACACGAAATAGGGATTGCGGAAGATCCTTTTCCGGACTGGTATCGGCCTCGGGAAGGATGCGGACGGTAATCGTGCCTGAATAAGTACCGATACGATGTGCAGGCAGGTATTCGATCTGAGAGAGCGATCCTCCCTCCGAATCGGCCCCGGTCGCCGGCAGCAACGTTACATAGCCGCGCGAAGGGTAACCATGCAACTCCTTTCCGCCTGCCCGCCACATTGCCTGGCTGGAAACGTTCCAATAAGACGGCGCCGGGTCGCCGTTGTTCGCAAGACCGTTCGGCGGATCGATTGCTTCGAGGTTGGGGTTGAGCACGGTCTGTGCCCACAGGCCGGGATAGACCACGCCGCCCAGGTGTTCGATGAAGTTGCCGAAGAGATCCTGGTGAATTGGAACTGCGGCGGAGCGTCGCGTGTCGATGTTGATCCGGGTAATCCCGTCGGTCGATCCGTCGCTGCGCCGGTACGTGAATAAGCTGGAGGTTGAAGCGCCCTGGGACTTATCGGCGATGGTTGCGGGACTGTGCGGATGCTTTACAGCGATCGTGGACATAAGCCGGGAAACGCGCGGCACGGCGATCTCCATCCCTATGGTCGCGGTCAGCATGAACCACGCGGCGAGAGCGGCGCTACTTGTTAGATGTAGATGGAATTGCCGTACGGATTGCATTGTCGGTAGATATTACTCGGCGGCACGCAGTGATGACTTTGTCGAACTTGAAATACAAAAAGGAAGGCGAGGCGCCTTCCTTTTCTTCACAATTCCATACGCCCGGTTGGGATCGAACCAACGGCTTTCTGCTCCGGAGGCAGACACTCTATCCGCTGAGCTACGGGCGCCCATACTTTCGGCGAGAGAAGTAGACTGGTACCTACGCCTCACGTTCAATTATAGCATAGGTCCCGCCGTTTGACAAGGGAGCGATTGTCCAGGAATGCCGCCGACCAAAGCGATTCGGAGCGATCGAACTCCAGGCTAGCCTTCGAGGAGCAGAGTCTCCGGGTCTTCAATTAGCTCTTTGATTCGGACGAGGAAGCGAACCGCTTCACTGCCATCCACGATGCGGTGGTCGTAGGACAGGGCAAGATACATCATTGGACGGATGACAACCTGGCCGTTTTGCGCAATCGGGCGCTCTTCGATCTTGTGCATTCCGAGGATGCCGACCTGGGGGTAGTTCAAAATGGGTGTAGACAACAGGGAGCCGAAGACGCCGCCATTGGTGATCGTAAAGGTGCCGCCCTTCAACTCCAGTGGCGATAACTTTTTTTCGCGCGCGCGGCCCGCCAGATCGCCGATTACCTTTTCGATCTCGGCGAAGGTCTTCCTGTCCGCGTCTCGCACGACCGGAACTACCAGACCGTCCTTCGTGCTGACGGCGATGCCGATATCGTAGAAATGCTTTACCAGGATGTCGGTGTCCTGAATCTCGGCGTTGAGCATGGGGAACGTCTTCAGCGCTCCGATGGCTGCCTTTGTGAAGAACGACATGAAGCCGAGCCCGACGCCATTGCGCTTCTCGAACGCCTCCTTGCGTCGTTTGCGCAGCTCCATCACCGCGCCCATGTCAATCTCGTTAAAGGTCGTAAGCATGGCCGCGCTATTCTGCGCCTGCTTGAGGTAGGCCGCGATGGCCTTCCGCATGGTGGTCATCGGGCGGCGCTCTACACGGCTGTCGTCCGACACGGCGGTCGGAGTGGCGTTGGTTCGGGCAGCTACAGATTGCGCACCGAATGGAGTTGTGCTCGGTGTTGTCAAGGTCGGGGTCGGCGAACTTAGCATCGTTGAAGAGGGTACATCGTCTCTTACGGATTCCGCGGCTTTCTGCACGTCTTCGCTCATGATACGTCCGCCGACGCCGCTGCCGTGGACATGGGAAAGATCGATACCGTGGGCTGTCGCGACACGGGCTGCGAGCGGAGAGGAGTGAGGCGCGGCGCGCCCATTGTCCGCGCCATTATCGGCGGTGGGCGTGGATGCAGGCTCCATTATCGGCGCAGGTGTGGAGACCGCAGTATTGGTTTCGGAAAGAATCGCCAGAACATCGTTTGGAGCGACTGTATCGCCCTCTTTATGGACGATTTTCGACAGTATGCCGGCCCGTTCGGCGGAGATAGGCGTGTTTGCCTTGTCCGTCTCCAATTCGACCAGATCGTCTCCCGCTGCGAATGTATCTCCCTCTTTTTTCAGCCAGATCAGCACGGTTGCTTCACTGATCGATTCGCCCATCTGGGGCACGCGCAGTTCTACTGGCATTCCTCGTCCTACTCCGTTTCCATGTCATGGATACAGTCGTGTGATTTGCGCCTCAACAATTTGCGCCAGCGCTTGCCCGCACAAGCGAATGCAAGGAATATAAAACAGGGAAGCCGGTCGGAGTTGGCCGACCGCTGTGCCCAGTTTATCTCTTAGCGGCTCCCAGGAGCGCTGGAGCATCCCTTGGCTCCGGCACATCGCACAGGGCGGCGGTGAGTATGCGCGATTGCTCGATATCGTGTCTGGCCTTGGAGCCCTCCGCGGGACTGCCCGACTCGAGCCTGCCGATATACTGAACGCTGCCGAAGATATCGCGAATATGCGGAGCAACATACGTCCATGCTCCCATATTGGCAGGTTCTTCCTGCAGCCAGACTACCTCGGAGAGATTCGGATACGAACGAATTACCTCGCGAATCTCGTCCGCCGGGAACGGATATAGCTCCTCCACGCGAAC